>JAJQID010000200.1 GCA_021199405.1 Lachnospiraceae bacterium | reverse complement strand
CAACTTTTTTGGAGCTGTCTTTCAAAGTGGAAGTTAACTTTTCACTTCAGCGATTCTTTATCGTTTTTTCATAATTTGCAGTCATTTTACTCGTAGGAAAACTCGCCGCCTTCCTCAATAATCAGCACCATGGTTTTCCCGGTGTTGAGCTCGATCTCATTTCCGTTTTCATCATAATATCTGGTGGCACCGAAGGTGCTTTCCTTTTTCCAGGTGCACTTGATAATTTTGCCGGCGGTGATATACCATGCGTCCTGCCCGGAGGTGTCGGTTGTGTTGAACCACAGGTAGCCGTTTTCATCGCGCACCTCATATTCTACGGACTGAATAATAATGTTGGTGAAGGAGAGCTGTTCGCCGTTGGCGCCGTCGATGTGGGGACCGTCGGTGCCGCCGGACAGATACTGGAAACGGTAATACAGGCCGTCCTCCGCGTCATACTGGAAATAGCATCTGGTGAGAGGATAGCTGGCGCTCATGTCCAGCATTGTACAGTTTTCTGCGTCAGTGTACTGCGTCAGGGTATTGGGAGAGCTTTCATCGGCGAACAGATAGTGATAGCTGTCTGTCAGTCCCCGGTCATTGGCTTCAATGTCCTGAGCCTCCAGGGCGTCGGCTACCTGCGTGGTATCCAGATAGGCGTTGTGAGGAGCAGAACGGTCGGAGGAGCGGTAATAGGGGGCGGTGATTACATTGCCGTCCAGATCATCAGTCGTTTCCTCCGCCAGAATATCATCTGCGTAATAGGGGGCGCCGAAGTGACAGAGGACAGCGTCCCATTCCAGAGCCCAGTATGCGTAATAATCTCTCAGGGAACGGATATTGCCCAGCTTGCCGATTCCCTCGTAGTCCTCAAAAATGCCCATCAGACGGGTCATATTGCCCTCAATGAGACATTCGTAAAGGACGGAAGCCTGAGAGAGACCGTAATGGGGAATAGCGGAGGATTCATTGGGGATCATGACTGCCAGAGGTCTGAGATTTGCTGCGTCCTCATCGATCCATTCGTAGGTGAGTCTGCTGCGAACCATGCCTTCGTGAGATTCATCTTCCCCGCTGGCTGCCCCTTCCACTGCTTCTGTGTTGTTGTCAAGAACTTCATCGATGACCAGAGAGGCTTCACTGGCTGTTTCGTCAGAACGGATGCTGCAGCTGGTCATGACCAGGAGTGCCGTGACAGATGCAAGAAGGATTCCGGATAATTTCCGTATTTTCATAAGGATACCTCACAGTTCTCCTTAGTATATCGTGGCATATAAAATGGCGGAGACCGCAATGCCGAGAAGAGCGCCCATGAGTACCTGCAGCGGGGTGTGCCCCACAAATTCCTTCAGGTTGTCTACAGGGATGCCTTTGGTCAGATCCTCCTTGGACAGCTCTTCAATGAGCTGGCGCAGGACCTTGGCCTGTTTGCCGGTTTCCTGGCGCACACCGCTGGCGTCATGCATGACGATGATGGCAAACATGACGGCAATGGCAAAAGGAAAGCTGGAAAGGCCATAGTCAAAGGCAGTAGCCAGCGCCAGAGCGCAGACTGTAGCAGAATGGCTGGAGGGCATGCCGCCGCTGCCGACCATACGCTCCAGAGAAATTTCTTTATTTAAAAAGCCGTGAATCAGAGTCTTGATGACCGAGGCGGCAAACCAGGCGATAATCGCCGCCATCAGGACGTGATTGTCCAAAAGTTCGAGAATGAGGTTCATTTAATACTCCATGGGATTTTTGCAGCAGTTTCCCGCAAAGAAGAGGGAAACTGCGGTTAGAATTTATTTTATATCAAAGAGGAGATAAAGTAAAGGAAAAGGTTGTCAAGTTTTGGATAATTTGCTATATTGTAATTGTTTGCTGCTTTTGGAAAGGAGAGCCTATGAGTCTTTTGAGTGTAATTGTGCCCTGCTATAATGAGGAGGAGAATGTTCCACTATTTTATGAGGAATTTATCAAAAACCAGTCCTTTTTTGACGGGCGCGGCATGGATCTTGAGATCATCTATGTGGATGACGGCTCCAGAGACTGCACGAAGGAGGAAATTCGCAGGCTTCATGAACGGGACGGCCGGGTGCGCATGGTTTCCTTCTCCAGAAATTTTGGCAAAGAGGCGGGACTTCTGGCAGGTTTTGAGCATGCCGCAGGGGATTATATTGTGGCTATGGATGTGGATCTGCAGGATCCGCCGGAGCTTCTGCCGGAGATGTTTTCCTATATTGACGAGGGCTATGATTCTGTGGCAACCCGCCGGGTGACCCGCAGGGGAGAGCCTCCGGTCCGGTCCTTTTTCGCCCGCTGCTTTTATAAGCTGATGCGGCGCATCAGCAAAACGGAGATTGTGGACGGGGCCAGAGATTACCGGCTGATGACCAGACAGGTGGTGGATGCCATCCTCTCCATGAAGGAGTATAACCGCTTTACCAAGGGTATATACGGCTGGGTCGGCTTTGAAACTAAATGGCTGGAATTTGAAAATGTGGAGCGCAGAAAGGGAGAGACCAAGTGGTCCTTCTGGAAGCTGCTGCTTTATTCACTGGACGGCATCATGGCGTTCTCCACGGTGCCGCTTTCTATCGCTGCTTTTGTGGGCATCACCTTCTGTGTGATTGCCTTTGTGGCGATGATATTTATTATTGTCCGGACGCTGATCTGGGGAGACCCGGTGGGTGGCTGGCCGTCGCTTGCATGTATTATTACGCTGGTGGCTGGCGTGCAGCTCTTCTGTATCGGTATTATCGGCCAGTATCTGGCCAAGACATATATGGAAGTGAAAGGCAGGCCTATTTATATTGTAAAGGAAGAATTGTGACTGCCGACATATGACCGGCAGACAAAAGGCGGCCCGCGTGGGAGCGCCGCGCAGCCTTCACCAAAAATGGAAAAAGTATCACAGCAGACGACAAAATGCGCGATGAGTTTCCCTTCACAAAAATCGACGTCTGTGGTAAGATTTCCCCATCGGTAACGCAAAATTGCTGTTATCCGGCAAAATACCAGATGTGGAAGGGGGAATTTTACTATGGATATTTTGACGATTGAGGAGGTGCAGCTGGAGAGCTATGTGACCAGGATTATGCTGGATGTGGGCGTACCCGCCCATCTGAAGGGCTATCATTATCTCAGGGATGCTATTATGCTTTCCAGCAGGGATATGGAGGCGGTGTCCAGCGTGACCAAGCTTTTGTATCCTACCATTGCGAAGCATTTCAGAACCACCGACCAGAAGGTGGAGCGGGCGGTCAGAAATGCCATCGAGGTTTCCTGGCAAAGAGGAAACAGCGCGACCTTCGAGGAGCTGTTCGGTTATTCCAATGAGCATGGCAGGCACAGGCCTACCAACAGCGAGTACATCGCCCGGATTGCCGACAAGGTCCGGCTGGACGTTAAAGCACTCTGAATGAAAAAAGTCTTCTGCTGCGGCATTGGCCGGGTGGGAAGACTTTTTTCTTTATATAATGAAATTTTCGGGGAATGAAGATGATTGATCTGACTGCAGGATTGATGATTTTATGGGGGTGTATGGAAGCGGCTTATCTGTATGTGCTTTTTACGGGCGGGGCTTTGAGCACTTATGAGAAGCTACTGGTGCCGGCCCTTGTTGCCGGGGTGCTGCTGGCTTTTGTTCTGTGCACTCTGTACCGCAGGTGGTACCGGCGTCAGGAACCGGCGGAGGAAGAAAAAAGACTTTCATTGAAAGACGGAGGTGTGTACCTGGTGGTGCTGGCAGCAGCAGGGGCTCTGACACTGGCTCATTTCGCGGGAAATTATGTGGTGGATCTGACGGATGCAGTGTATGAGATGGCTGTCAACACGGCGGACAGCGGCCTGCTTATGGAACAGCACCCTTATACAGGACAGGCGGCGGGGACTATCCCCACACGTTTGCAGATTCTGGGACTTTCCACATGTTACGCGGCCGTCATGGATATGACCGGACTTTCAGCCTACAGGCTGATGGGACAGATTGTGCCGGTGCTTGTCTGGCTTTGGAGCCTGGGAGTTTATTTTTCATTAGGGAAAACGCTTCTGCGTAGCAGAGAAAAATATGTCTGGCTGTTTGTGGGACTTGTCGCTTTTATGTATGTGATGACCGCTCACATGGAGGGGGCGGCAGGATACCGGCTTTTTTACGGCGGCTTTTCCGGGGAGACCATCCGGGTCTGCGTATTGCTGCCCTTCTGTGTGCTTGCCTGCTGCCGGAAACGGTGGCTTTGGGCGCTTCTGGCGGCGGTGTGCGAGGCTGCGCTTGTGTGGACCACTTACGGAATCGGTTACTGCGCTCTGGTCATCGGAGTGTTCTTTCTGGTGTCTCTGTGGCAGAAAAGGAGGATGCGGGCATGAACCAGTATTTCCTGAAATGGCAGGAGGGCGTGACGGATTTTAAGCTGGAGCAGGGAGCCGTACTCCTTTTATTTGGGATAAGTATTTTTCTTATTTTTCAAGCGGAGGGAATGACCCGGAAACGGCTTGCGTCCGCCGGTACCATTCTGTGTCTGCTGACCTTTCTGCCGTTCACGGCGACGCTTCTTCTGTGGGGATACAGCGGCTTTTATGACTGGCAGGATCTGCTGATGACGGTGCCGGTGTTTTCAATTCTGGCTCTGGGAGGGTGTCTTGCGGTGGAAAGAAGCTCCCATGGGACTGCCACAGCCCTTTTTTGCATATTCTTTCTGTTTCTGTCGGTCACAAATTTTCATGCCTTCGATGGTCAGGAAACATCGGAGGGGTATGGGATTCCGTCCTGGGCAGGGGAGGCTTTTGACGGCCTGCAGGAGGCGGTGGGAGACCGGGAGCTTCAGATCCTGGGGGACAATGATCTGCTCATGTATGTCCGCCTGTACAGTACGAACTGGTATCCGGTGTATGGCAGGGATCTTTGGGATACACAGGCAAAGGGATATGTGGAGTATGACTATGGAGACCTGTCCTGGCTCAGTGATATCCTTGCGCAGGATACGATCAGCGCGGGCAATTCCAAAATTCTGGTTTCCTACGTGAAGGAGACACAGCCGGACTGTCTGATTGTGCTCTCTTCCTGGGAGTCAGAGCTTGTCATGCCTGCTGATTACAATTTGGTAACATTATCGGGGCAATATATAGCGTATATCAAAAACACGCCCGAGGAAGAAATATGAACGAACTGGTGAGTATCATTACACCTGTATATAACGTAAAAAAATACATTCTGGAAACGATCGGATATGTTCGCGCCCAGAGCTATACAAACTGGGAGCTGCTTCTCATAGAGGACGGTTCCACGGATGGAACCAGAGAGCTTCTGGCGGAATATCTGGAGGAAATTCCGGATGATCGGATCCGGGTGATCTGGCTGGATGAGAACAAGGGGCCGGCAACAGCAAGAAATCTGGGAGTAGAGCTGGCTCAGGGGCGCTATATTGCCTATCTGGATGCGGATGATATCTGGGAGCCGGACAAGCTGCTGCGTCAGCTTGGCTTTATGAAGGATCAAAAGGCTGCCTTCTGTTTTGCCAATTATGAATTTGCCAATGAACAGGGAGAGGGGCTGGGAAAGGTGGTTCATGTGCCGTCCACGCTGACCTACCGGCGGGCGTTGCGCAACACCACTATTTTTACCTCCACGGTTATGCTGGACACGGAGCAGATTGGCCGTGCCTCTATCCGGATGCCTGACGTCAGAAGCGAGGATACGGCGCTGTGGTGGCAGCTTCTGCGCATGGGGCATACGGCCATTGGCTTTCAGGAAACTCTGGTCAGATACCGCAGGCCCGCAAAGAGCCTCTCCTCCAATAAACTGACGGCAGTGAAAAGAATCTGGGCTCTGTACCGGAAGGTGGAGAAGCTCGGAGTTTTGTACAGCGGCTATAATTTCTGCTTCTGGGCTTTCAGGGCAGTGCGCCGGAGGGTATAGATGAAAAGATTTGGTGAATTCAAAAGACTGATTGTACTGTGCTTTTCCATGATTACGATTGCCAGCGAGTCTCTGGTGTACTGTTATTTCTGGTACAATATATATTCCATTCAGATTCGCAACAATCTGTGGTTTACCACGAAAGGACACTGGCTTGCCATTGCGATTTATGTGGTATTGCTGTTTGCCTTTTCAAGTATGTACGGAGGGCTTAATATCGGCTATCTCAGAGCTTCGGAGGTCATCTTTTCTCAGATGTTCTCCATTATTGCCACCAATGTGATTACCTATGGACAGATTTCGCTGATGAACTGGGGGCTGATGTATCCCCCGACCTTTGTGAAAATGACTATTTATCAGGCGGCGGTGTCGTTAGCCTGCTCTTTGTTTTTTTACTGGCTGTACCACAAAATTTTTCCGCCCAGGAGACTTTTGCTGGTGCACGGGGAGCGGCCCTATGATGATCTGGTCAGAAAATTTGAGAGCCGTAAGGACAAGTATTTAATCAGCAAGTGCATCGACATCCGGGAGGGTCTGGATAAAGTATGTGCGGAGGCCTGCGAGCGTTATGATGCGGTGGTGATCGGAGATATCGATGTAAGCAGCCGCAATAAGATTTTTAAATTCTGCTACGGGAAGGGAATCCGAACCTACATTCTGCCCAAAATTTCCGATGTGATTCTGGGCGGTGCGGAGGAGATGCATATTTTTGATACACCCATGTTCCTGACCAGAGAATACAGCCTGCGGATAGAGGAGAAATTTATCAAGCGGCTGATGGACATTGTGCTTTCCCTGATTTTGCTGGTGCTGGCCTCCCCCTTTATGCTTCTGACAGCCCTGGCGGTCAAGCTTTATGACGGAGGTCCGGTTCTGTATAAGCAGATTCGCTGTACAGAGGACATGAGGGAGTTTTATATCCTGAAATTCCGCAGCATGCGGGTAGATGCGGAGAAGGACGGTGTGGCCAGGCTGGCCAGCAAACATGACGATCGGATCACGCCGGTGGGCAGAGTGATCCGTAAGTGCAGGCTGGATGAGCTTCCCCAGCTGATCAACATTCTGAAGGGAGATATGTCCTTTGTGGGTCCCAGACCGGAGCGGCCGGAGATTATCCGACAGTATATGGAGGTTATGCCGGAATTTGTTTACCGTACAAAAGTGAAGGCGGGGCTGGCCGGATATGCTCAGATCTATGGCAAATATAATACGACTCCCTATGATAAGCTGAAGCTGGATCTGACCTACATTGAAAATTATTCTATCTGGCTGGATCTGCGGCTGATGCTGCTGACTCTGAAAATTTTATTCTGGCCGGACAGCACTGAGGGCGTGGAGGCAGAGCAGGTGACGGCCTTTAAGGAGGAGGTATACCGGCAGAAGGAAGCGGATAAGGCTGCCCATGTAGATGATGAGGAATGACGCAGACCGGATGGCGGAAAAAACGAGGGGAAAGGCCGCGGACAGGGCTGCGTATGCGGATGATGAGGAATGACAGAGTATGGAAGAAGAACGGACGTGGGATTTCTACAGGGAACCCTTTGATTTGAAATTATTTCTGCTGCAGATGCTGCGGAAATGGTATGTGTTTGTACTCTCCGCCCTGGTCGGCGCGCTGCTGCTTGGCGGAGGGTATTTTCTGGTGAAGGTGGTGCTCGCGCCTGCCAGGGAATACCAGGCGGACGTGATTTTTTATATGGAATATGCTGTGAATCCGGATGACTCCGACTCTTATGCGACGGATTATTTTAATGAGTACACCTGGAATGAGTGGATTGTCTGCGATGAAATTCAGGAGAGAGTTTCCCAGGCTCTGGGCTATGAGATTACAGAAACTCAATTGGCCGGCTATGTCAGTACGACAGTGCCGGCGGATGTCAGGCTGCAGACTCTGTCGGTAGTTACCTCTGACCCGGAGCTGTCCTTAGCTATCGCCAGATGCTATGAGGAATGGCTGCCGGAATTTGCCGAAGGTCAGAGAGAGCTTGACAGCATCCGGGCAATTGACAGTCCGGAACAGGCCTATCTGATTACAGCGGATGTGAGAACGTTCCGCGCCACGGTGCTGGGGGCTTTGATCGGCCTGTTTTTATGCTGTATGATCGTATGGCTTTCCTACCTTTCCGACGACCGGGTCTGTCTGCCGGGACAGCTAAAAAAGAGGCATGGGCTGAAGGTCTTCGGAGCTGAAGGTCAGACGGAGCTGGAAGAAAACGTCAGATATGGTACGGAAAAGCTTGAAAATATTGCGCTGGTGGGAGTTGGCGGCTCTGTTGGCTGCGAGAAGGCCTTTTCCTGGTTTCAGTCCGCGTTCCCTGAAAAGCACTGGGAGAGCGTGCTGGGAACCCTGCAGTTCCCGGAGGAAGCGTCAAAGCTCAGAAGAGCAGACGGGGTGATTCTGGTGGTGGAGGCCGGCGTGGACTCCAGCGCACTGATCGAGCGGGTGCTTTCTTATTATGGACAGCAGGAGATATCCCTGACGGGCGCAGTATTGTGGAATCCTGACCAGAAGCTTTTACGACAGTATTACGGAACGGAGATCCATCGGTTTTTTTTTGGCGGCGGTAAAAAGGCCCGGGAGGAAAGCTGATGGCAGTGGAGGTGCTGGTATCCAGCCTGAACGCGGATGCAGCGGAGTTGATCAGAAAGATGGGACTGGAATCTGATGCGGTGATTGTAAATCAGTGCGACAGGGAAGGCAGTGAGCAGCTTGAGTTGCCCCGCGGTGGGGAGAGAAATGAGCAATGTCCTCCGCTTACATGCGATGGGAAGGAAAATGGGCGGGCCGCGCTGTCAGGCGGCAGAGTGAGAGTTTATTATTCGACGGAACGGGGCGTGGGCAGAAGCCGCAACCTGGCTCTGTCTTACGCCGAGAGGGAATATTGTATTTTCAGTGACGAGGATATTGTTTACCGGGAAGGGTACGCCGCTGCCATTGAGACGGAATTTGAAAGACATCCGGAGGCGGACGGTCTGCTGTTTCAGGTGGAGGTGGAACCGTCGCGCAAAACCTACCAGAATGATCAGTTCGGGCCGGTAGGGCTGATGAACTGTGGCCGGTATCCGGCATACAGCATGGCTTTCCGCACGGAAAAGCTTTTAAAAAGCGGCGTCAGATTTTCCACTCTGTTTGGCGGCGGAGCGCGCTACAGCAACGGGGAGGACAGCCTGTTTATCCGGGAGCTTCTGAAAGCCGGATTGAAATTATATAAAACGCCGGTGTGTATTGGAAAGGAAATTCCAAGACCTTCCACCTGGTTTACCGGCTATCATGAAAAATTCTTTTTTGACAGGGGAGTGCTCTACCATTTTCTGTATGGATGGGCAGCGCCTCTCTGGGCGTTTCGGTTTGTGTTTACCAAGCGGAAGCTGATGTGTCAGGAAATCCCATGGAAAAAGGCCTTTGGACTGGTTTGCCAGGGCATCCGGGAGGGCCGCAGGGTGGAGAGGGAAGAGGACGATGAAGCTTAGCATTATTACGGTGAGTCTGAACTCGGGCGATAAGCTGTTGAAAACGGTGCAGAGCGCTGCTTCCCAGAGTTTTCGGGATTATGAGCTGATCGTCAAGGACGGGGGCTCCACGGACGGGTCGGTGGAAAGGCTTGAAAGCTGGCTTGCGGGAGCGGGCGCACCCAAGGATATGACGGCCCGGGTTCGTGTTTTCCGGGAAAAGGATTCCGGCATTTATGACGGGATGAACCGGGGAGCAGCTCTGGCCCGGGGAGAATACCTGTATTTTTTAAACTGCGGGGATGTTTTTCATGGATCGGACGCACTGGAGCGGTTTACGGCCGGGATGGAAGCCTTTGCGGAAAAAGGACAGTCCCTGCTTTATTATGGGAATGTGTATGATATGCTGCGGGGCAGCGTGGTGCAGTCCAATCCACGGATGGATGCTTTCGCCTGTTACCGGCATGTGCCCAACCATCAGGCCTGTGTATATCACAGGAGCCTGTTTGCGGAGCGGGGATACCGCACGGAGTATCGGGTGAGGGCGGATTATGAGCATTTTCTGTGGTGTTTTTTTGAAAAAAAGGTCAGTCCCCGGTATGTGCCTGTGACGTTGGCGGACTATGAGGGCGGCGGCTTTTCCGAGACTGCTGCCAGCAAAAAGCGCTCCGCTGCGGAGCATAAGGAAATTACGGCGCTGTACATGTCGGTGCGGCAGAGGCTTTGCTATCGGGCGGCTCTGGCTCTGACACTTCAGCCTTTGCGGACGGCGCTGGCGGAGAATGAGACCACGGGGAAGGCTTATCAGAAGCTCAAGAAGCTGATTTATCGGAGGTAGGAGGGAAGCAGCTGTTTCTCAAAAGCTGTGTGAAATACCATCGGAGGCTGACAGGGAAACCTGGAGGGCGGGATAGATTTCAGGACGGCCGGGAATGGCAGCAATGCAGGAATATATGGCAGTATATCTGACACTGACAGCCGTGGTTCTGATTTTGGCGCGGCAGGTGGAAAATCATATTTATGCGGGGCAGAAGCTGACAGGGAATGTTCCCTGGGGTATGGAACGGCAGGAGGCGAAAAATATGGTGGCCGCTGGGGGAATCTTTGTGCTTCTGGCCTCTGTCAGTGCCTGTCGGATTGCGGTGGGCAACGATTACTGGGTCTACCGGGAAAATTTTAAGCTGATTTACGCCGGACGGGATGTAGCTTCTGAGCCGGGATTTAATTTTATTGTCTACTGGATGCAGAAGCTGTGGGGGTATGACAATTATCTGCCCATCTTCGGGCTGTTTTCGGTAGTGACGGCTGCGTTTATGGTGAAAGCCTTGTATGATCAGTCGGAATGGTTTTTCGGAAGTCTTTTCCTTTTGATGACCAGCGGGTATTATTTTTCCAGTTTAAACAGCGTGCGGTACTATCTGGTGGTGGCCATGGTGATGTATGCCACGAAGTATCTGCTGCGGGAGGAATATCTGAAATTTATTCTGTGGATTTGTTTCGCAGCGCTGTTTCACAAGTCGGTGCTGCTGGTCATACCCGCTTATTTGATTTTGTACTGGCTCTCTAAGAGAAAGCTTCGCCCCTGGATTCTGGCCGCGGGTGGGGCTTTGATCGTGAGCATGATGCTGTTTCAGGATTTTTATCGGAAGATTATTTTTCTGTTTTATCCTTTTTATGAGGAGTCGGCATACGACACGGGAAGTATTTCCATTGTGAATGTAGGAATGGGGCTGTGCTGTCTGGTGCTGTGCTTCCTCTGCTATGGGGTGTGGAAGGACCGCAATCCGCACATTCGTTTTTATGTGTGGGTGAACGCGGCCGGTCTTGTGATCAATCTGTTCGGGTCATTTATTCCGGAGGTGACCCGGGTGGGAAATTATTTCAAGGTGGTTCAGGTGTTTTTGATTCCGGCGCTGCTGTATCATCTGCCGGAGGGAAAGTGGAAGAAGCTGCTGACGGCGGGGACTGCGGCGGCGTTCCTGATTTATTTTGCGTTTTTCCTGAAGTCGGCGTATGATGTGGATATCCGGATATTGCCGTACAGGACGTGGATATTTGACTGAAGCCTTTGTGACGCAACTTTGTTGAATAAAGAGGTGCGTATTTTATGAGAGTATTGTGGGTGTGCAACGTGGTACTGCCGCAGATCGCGGCAGAGCTTCATATGGACGCGGGCAATAAGGAGGGCTGGGTCGGCGGCCTGTATCGGGCAGTGATCGACGAACTGGCGCGGCAGGGGATTCAGCTGGGCTTTGCTTTTCCGATTGCCAGGGGACAGGAGGAGGTACGGGGCAGTCTGGTGGTCAATGAGGACTACGATCTGCTGTACTACGGCTTTCGGGAGGACAGTCTGGACGCTGAGAATTATGACATGGAGATGGAGAAGGATTTAAGCTCCATTATGACCTCTTTTGAGCCGGACATTCTTCATTGTTTCGGCACCGAGTATCCCCACACGCTGGCGGCGGTGAAAATGTTTTCCCGGCCGGACCGGACGCTGATCGGTATTCAGGGGCTGTGCCGGGTGTACGCCAAAGGTTATATGGCCAACATGCCGAAGTCTGTGATAAACAGCGTGACGCTGCGGGATATTTTGCGGAAGGACAGCCTGAAGGAGCAGCAGTTAAAATATGAGGGCCGGGGGCAGTGGGAGCTGCTGGCAGTGCAGTGGACCGGTCATGTGGCGGGGCGGACCCGGTTTGACCGGTACTGGACGCAGAAATGGAATCCTGCGGCCTGTTATCATGAGCTGCAGGAAACTCTGCGGCCGGAATTTTATACCGGACAGTGGAGCGAGGATACCTGCGAGCAGCACAGAATTTTTTTAAGTCAGGGCGATTATCCGGTCAAGGGGCTTCACTATATGCTGCTGGCACTGCCGGAGATTCTGGAGAAATATCCGGACACACAGGTGTATGTGGCCGGCAACTGCATTTTAAGAAAGCCCGGTCTGGAAAGCTTTGTAAAATTATCCGCCTATGGGAAATACATTCAGAAGCTGTTGAAAAAGAATCATATTTCGGACAGAGTGCATTTTCCGGGAAAGCTAAACGCGGGAGAAATGAAGGAGCAGTATCTGAAATGTCAGGTGTTTGTCTGTCCTTCCACCATGGAAAATTCGCCCAATTCCCTGGGGGAAGCCATGCTGCTGGGGACGCCGGTGGTGACCGCGGATATCGGTGGGATCCCTTCCATGCTCTGTGCTGATGAGGGTTATATTTATGAAGGCTTCCGGGTGGAAAAGGATCAGGAACCCGGGGAGCTGAAGCGGATTGTGGGCAATCTGACGGGGGCAGTGCTGAAAGCCTTTGATGACCCGGAGGAGAGGAAGCGGCGGGCCGGAAAGGCCAGAGAGCACGCCCGGAGAACCCATGACCCGCGGACCAATCAGAAGCGGCTGATTGAGATCTACAGGGAGATTGATGAATCATGAATCTGGCGTTTGTCTCCAACTATTTTAATCATCATCAGCAGCCGGTGTCCCAGAAATTATATGAGCTGTGCGGGCAGTCTGGCGGAAGCTATTTTTTCATACAGACGGAGTGCATGGAGGAGGAGCGGGTCACCATGGGCTGGGGCAGCGTACTCAATTCTGCGGACTATGTCAGAAATTACTGGGAGAAGCCGGAGGAATGTCAGCGGCTGATCGATGAAGCGGACGCAGTGATTTTCGGGGGGACGGATGAGGAAAGCTATATTCAGAACCGCTTGAATGAAAAGAAGCCCCTCTGGCGCTACAGTGAGCGACTTTATAAGGAGGGGCGGTACCGGTTTATCACACCCAGAGGGCTGCGGAAAAAGTTTCTGGACCATACCAGGCATAATGGAGAGCGGGTGTATCTGCTGTGCAGCGGGGCTTATGTGGCGGGAGATTTTCGCATGGTGGCCGCTTATCCCTTTAAAAAATTCCGCTATGGGTATTTCCCGGAGCACAGAGTTTATGATGTGGATGAGCTGGTGGAGGGAAAATATCGGGATACGCCCATTGAGCTTCTCTGGGCAGCCCGGATGATTGACTGGAAGCACCCTGAGCGGGCGGTGCTGATGACGGAGGCGCTTTTCAAGGAAGGTTTTCCTGTTCATCTGACCATGGTGGGCGGCGGACCGGAGGAGACCCGGGTGCGAAGGCTGATTGAGGAAAAGAGACTGGAGAGAAAAGTAACGTTTGTCGGCTTTCAGGATCCTGTAGCTGTCCGGGCGCTGATGGAAAGAAGTCATGTGTAT
Organism: Lachnospiraceae bacterium; assembly: GCA_021199405.1. Classification (GTDB taxonomy): domain Bacteria; phylum Bacillota; class Clostridia; order Lachnospirales; family Lachnospiraceae; genus RGIG6307. Next base: position 1,368 of record JAJQID010000200.1, on the reverse strand, counting down.
CTGGCCACCAGTGACCGGAAGGAGGGCTGGGGCGCGGTGATCAATGAGGCCATGAACAGCGGCTGTGTGGTGGTCGCAGATCGGGCCATGGGGGCGGCGCCATATCTGATCAGAGATGGAAAAAACGGTATCCTGTATCCCGCGGGCAGAACTGGTGTGGGAGCGAAGAGGCTGGCGGAGCTTTTGCGGGAGCCGGAATATGCGGGCCTGAAGCGGATAGGGAAGACGGCATACCGAACGATTGATGAGCTCTGGAACGCGGAGACGGCGGCAGAGCGGCTGTATGGGTGTATTGACGCGGAGCTTCGCGGGGAGAAGATGCCGGAGTACGAGGAGGGGCCGTTGAGCCGGGTGTAGAGAAGTGCAATGGAAAAACAGTTGATTTCGGTGATAGTGCCGGTCTACAATATAAAAGAATATCTGCCAAGATGTGTACACTCTCTTACTGCGCAGACCTATGAGAATCTGGAGATTATTCTGGTGGATGACGGTTCCACGGATGGCACCGGGGTACTGTGCGATGAGTTGGCGGGAGAGGATTCAAGAATTCGGGTTTTTCACAAAGCAAATGGCGGTTCCTCCAGCGCGAGAAATCTGGGAATTGCAAAGGCCCGGGGAGAGTATCTGGGCTTTGTGGACAGCGATGATTATCTTTCTGAGGATATGTATGAGCGGCTGTCGGAGGCTGTGGAGCGGTACGGCTGTGAGATGGCTCAGGTGGGTCGGGATGAGATAGCGGCGTCAGGGGAGAGACTTCCCAATATCTGCGAACCGCCCGGGGAGACTGTATTTATTCCGGCGGAGGATTTTATGAGGGAGCTTCTGATGCATCGGGGGGACTGCTCCTTCTGCACCAAGCTGGTGCGTAGAAGGCTTTTGATGGAGAGACAGTTTCCGGAAGGTGTCCTGAATGAGGATTTTCACCTGTTGATTCAGCTCCTTTGCGAAATGAAAGGTATTGTGTCTTTGCCAAAGCAGTGTTATCATGTGTTTTACCGGCCGGACAGCAATACCCGCAGGATGGAGAGAAATCAGTTTTCCAGAGTGTACGGGGATAACGTGGACAACGCGGATATGGCTCTTGCGCTTGTGAAACAACACTGGCCGTCTCTTACGCAGACGGCAGAACGCTTTGGCCTGTACCAGAGACTGGACTATCTGCTCCACATCCCGTTGGAACAGATGCAGCCAGACAATGAGCAGTACAGAAATATCTGTAAAAACGTGCGGGGAAATCTTTTCAGAGCCCTGAAAAATCCGTACCTGACAAAAAAGAATAAAATTTATCTGATGCTATTTGCCATAGCACCAAAATTTACCCGAAAGATCCATCGTGTGACAATGAGAATGCGGGGAGTTGAATGAAAC
>JAJQID010000132.1 GCA_021199405.1 Lachnospiraceae bacterium | reverse complement strand
GTGTGCAGAGGATTTAAGCAGGTGGTGACCTTCATTTTCTCTGTGTTGTTGACATTGTCAAGATCGGTCATATACACTCCGGCCTTCTCCAGAGGAGGCCGACCGTTGGGAAAGCGATCTTCAATCACCAGGTACTGAGGCTCCTCCGCATTTACAAAGGGTGCAATGAAGGTATTTCGGGTGGTGGTGACAGGAGCCATACCGGCAATTCCGGACGAGGTCAGAGCCTGCTCCACCACAGCGGCGGGGCGGGGTGTGATTTTGTCGATCATGGACCATGGGAAGGAAACATTTTCCTCATTCTGTACCCAATCCGCGAAATCCTGTGAAATCAGGCCGTTTGCCAACCACTTTTCCACCACGGTCAGGATGCTGGCGCGCAGCTTCTCCCCGTTATGAGAGCAGTTGTCAATGCTGACACAGGCCAGAGGGGCAGCGCTCGCCTGATACCGCTCCAGAAGAAGGGCAGTGAGTAGGGACATGGCATGGGTACAGTTTGCGGGTCCATTTTGAAAATCGGCTTCCACGAAGGGAAAGAACTCTCCCTTGATATTCTTCAGGGAGTAGCCCTTTTCGGTGATGGTAAAGCTGACCATCTGTAAGGAGGGGCTGCGGAAGATTTCTTTTAATTTTTCCAGGTCTTCAGGGAAAGCGTTTCTGGCACGAAGGCCTTCAGCAATGGAGGCAATCACTTCTTTTTTCAGTGTCCCGTCCGGCAGCAGGCTGACCATCAGGGTCATGCTGTCATGGGGGTCATAGATTTTGTCAATAATCTCGTAGTCGAAGGTGTCCGCAGCGATGATGCCGGTTTCAACCAGCCCCTGGTTTAAGAGAGACTGCTGCAGCCCGGCGATAAAGCCGCGAAAAATATTGCCGGCGCCGAAATGCACCCAGGTCGGGGATTTCTTTGTGGCGGTGCACATTTCCTTCCAGTCATAGCCCGGCAGTACGACTTCGTTGATCTCCCAGGCAGTACGATCCTGTATTCCTTCATAATTTAAGTACAGCATTTGATGTTCCTTTCTGCTTCCAGCTGTGTTTCTGCTTTCAGTTCCATTGCTGGTTTCAGCTTTCAATATTCTTTTTTCTCCGGGTTACCTGCTCATCTTGTCGATGGCTTCCCACAGGCCGTTTAAATAGGTGGCGCCCAGCGCCCGGTCATACAGTCCGTAGCCGGGACGCCCCACCTCGCCCCAGATCATGCGTCCGTGGTCAGGGCGGATGTAGGTATCCGGGCAGGTATCGTAAATTGCTTTCATGATTTCAAACAAATCCAGGTCGCCGGAGGAGGACAGGTGAGCTGCCTCCCGGAATTTGTGGTGCCCCAGATATTTGATGTTGCGCACATGCAGGCAGCCGATGCGGTCCATCGCCCCGAAATGACGGATGATAGACGGAATGTCATTGTCCGGATTGGAGCCCAGGGAGCCGGTGCACAGGCACAGGGTATTGCAGGGGGAGTCGCAGAGCTTCACGATTTTGTCAAAATCCTCCTGGCTGTGGGCGATGCGGGGCAGGCCAAAGATGGGCCAGGCCGGGTCGTCCGGGTGGCAGGCCATCACTACGCCGCACTCCTCGCAGGTGGGAATGATCCCCTCCAGAAAATACTGATAATTGGCACGCAGATCATCGGGAGTGACGGACTCATAGAGCTTCAGTGTCTTTTCCAGCTCCGCAAGACGCTCCGGTTCCCAGCCCGGCAGAGAGAAGCCGTTGCAGCTGTCGATGGTGTTGCGCACGATATCCAGCGGCCCCATGTCGCCCAGCTCGGCCTCATCAAAATACAGGCTGTTGGACCCATCCTCCGGAATTTCACGGGCCAGGTCGGTGCGCAGCCAGTCAAAGACAGGCATGAAATTATAGACGATCACCTTGACACCGTATTTTGCCAGATTGCGGATAGTGATGCGGTAATTTTCAATGTACTGATCCCTTGTGGGCAATCCCAGCTTGATGTCCTCGTGGACGTTGACGGACTCGATGACCTCGCATTCGAGGCCGGCTTCGTGTACCTCATCGATGTAGGCTTTGATTTCCTCCTCGGTCCAGACCTCTCCGGCCGCCTTGTAGTCCAGAAAGCCCATCAGGCCGCTCATGCCGGGGATCTGCTTAATCTGGCTTAAGGTGATGCTGTCGCTGTTGGAGCCGTACCATCGGAATGTCATTTTCATGGTGTAATCCTCCTGTATACAGGATGCTGCCGGAAAGAGAATTCTGCGTGCGGGGATATTTGTCGACCGTATTGTGCTGAAATTTCCCGATTCACGGCGGCAAACCGGTTTTTGGTTTTTCTTATAAATCAATGTAGCACAGGAAATAAATAATGTCAACTAGTATACAAGATATGATTGCTATAAACAGATTTCCAACACGGAAAGTTTCGTCAAAACAGGGATCAAAGCCAAAGCTGACTTGATTTTACCGGTATGCTTATATACATAAAAAAGCATATGAAGCGAGAAATTTTACTGAAGCAACGAAATGACTATGGAAACGAGGTCCGCGTCCGGAAGCAATGCCTGTCCGATGATCGAAAAACGTCGGAATTTTCCTGGCACTACAACGGAAGACGGGATGGGACTGCGACCAGTTACGAAAAATAAAAAAAACAGAAAGTTGTGTTTTCTTTATTGCAATTTCAAACAGATTATGATATCTTATGTAAAAATAATCAGGTCAAGACCCAATTAATGAATTCGTTTTCGGGCTCACTTTAATACAAAGAAAAGGAGTGTTCCCAATGGCAAAGGTGACACGGGAGCAGAGCGAGCTGCTCCGACAGATCATTATCAATGCGGCGGCGGAGAGCTTTTTGAAAAAAGGCTTTACCAACACCACGATCCGGCAGATTATCACAAAGCTCGGCATCAGCGCGGGGGCCTTCAGCGGCCATTTTAAGACCAAGGAGGACGTGCTGTATGATATGGTGAGCCTTGTATTGAACCAGCAGTTCACTGCATCGGAAAAGCTGATCGCGGGCAGAGCGGACGATAAAATCCTGCTGTATGCGGCGGAGACGGTGCTGCAACTGTACATTGTGGAGATGGACGAGAACCTCCGCGATGTGTATTACAACGCCTACTCCTTGCCAAAAACCTCCGCTCTGATTCAGCAGATGGTTACGGAAAAGGTGACAGTCATTTTTAAAGAGCAGCTGCCGGAGCTGGAATCGAAAGACTTTTATCTGCTGGAGATTGCCACAGGCGGTGTCATGCGGGGGTTTATGATCGTCCCATGCAACCTCTGGTTTACCATGGACATGAAGGTAGATGCCTTTTTGAGAAATACGCTTCGACTCTACTATGTCCCGGAGGAAAAGATTCAACAGACGATCGCCTTTGTGAAAACCATAGACTTTAATCGGGCGGCGAAGGAGACCGTGAGTGGTATTTTTCAATACCTCGAGCGGCAGAGAGAGCACTTACAGGGAACTGCTTATCATTATGGCAAAGGCGGGCAATGAAAGAATTTTCGCAGAAACTGCGGGAAGAGGCGCGAAAACTCCATCTGTGCATCCCTGGGTTCAGGATGCACCCTTTGAGAACGAGGTATCATTATGAAAAAGACACAGCGAAAGGAATT
>JAJQID010000160.1 GCA_021199405.1 Lachnospiraceae bacterium | reverse complement strand
ATAAGTTATTTTAATTTATTATATATTATGAAAGAACAGCGGCGTCCTTTCGTTTTCTTTGTGTACGCCGTAAATTATGTAATACCGGACGGTCGATTTATGGAACTTTTAAGAGAGCTTTGGCCCACAATCAAGGAAACCATTCAAAAAGAATACAACATTACTGATTTACGATATAACCTCTGGATTCTTCCTCTGGAGCTCACCGATGTGGTGGACAATCAGGTAATCATCAGCATTCCTTCCCAGAATCCGTCCTTCCTGGAATACATGGAGGAAAATTTCAGAGAATATTTTGAGAATACCATCTCTGAGCTTCTGTCCATGGACTATCAGGTGAAGTTTATTTTAAAGGATTCGGAGTATGATTTAAAACCCTACAATAAAGAAAATTCTTCCATCACAGACACGGTGGATAAATCTGTTTTTGAGAGAGCCAGACTGAATCCCAGGTACACCTTCGACACCTTCGTTGTAGGCGGATACAATAAGTTTGCCCATTCCGCCTCTCTGGCTGTGGCTGAGAACCCCGGACGGGTCTACAATCCCCTTTATCTTTATGGCGGTCCCGGCCTTGGCAAGACCCACCTGATGCATTCCATCGGCCATGAAATTCTGAAGAATAACAGCGAGGCCCACGTGTTGTATGTAACCAGCGAGGAATTTACCAATGAGGTGATTGAATCCATTCGAAGCAGCACCTCCTCCGCCATGACGAAGCTGCGGGAGAAGTACCGCACCGTGGACGTCCTTATGATCGATGATATCCAGTTTATAATAGGAAAGGAAAGCACTCAGGAGGAGTTTTTTAATACCTTCAACGCTCTGTATGCCGCTGAAAAGCAGATTATCATCACCTCGGACAAGCCGCCAAAGGAAATGGATACTCTGGATGAACGTTATCGTTCCCGGTTCAGCTGGGGGATGATCGCGGATATCAACATGCCCGACTATGAAACCCGCATGGCGATCCTTCGCAAAAAGAGTGAGCATCTTAATAAGAAGATAGACGATTCTATCATCCAGTACATAGCCAATAACATTACCTCCAATATCAGAGATCTGGAGGGCGCCCTGAATAAAATCCTGGCATTTTCCAGGTTAAATAATATTCCTATTACCCAGTCTGTGGCGGAGGAAGCCTTAAAGGACATGATCTCCCCTCACCAGGAAAAACAGATCACTCCTGAGATCATTCTCCAGGTAGTGTGCGATCATTACAATGTCTCTGAACAGGCTGTCCTTTCCAGCAAAAAGACGAGGGACATCGCTATGACCCGCCAGATTATCATGTATCTGTGCCGGGAGTACATCAACGATATCAGCCTTAAGAGTATTGCGGAATTTCTCGGAAAGAAGGATCATACCACCATTATGCACGGTATCGAAAAGGTGGAAAACGACATGCGGACAGACGCCCGGTTCAAAAATGATATCGACACCATCAAAAAAAAGTTAACATCATAGTGGAAAAGATGTGGATAAAGGTGTACAATAATATGGTTAAGAATTTTTGAAAAAAAAAGGGATATGGATAACTTTTGATTTATCACCATTTTATCTGAGAGATTTACACATATTTATCCGGGATAAAAATGCTTTATTTTAAGGGAGAAAAGAGCTTTTCCACATTTCTACATCCCCTAATATTAATACTGCTGATTATTATTTATATATATATCTTTGAGAAAACAGAAAGGAAGTTTCAAACATGAAGATCGTATGCTCGAAACAAAATTTACTGACAGGAGTTCAGATCGTTTCCAAGGCAGTCCCCGCCAAGACCACGATGCCCACTCTGGAGTGTATTCTGATTGACGCTACAAAAGGAATGATCACTCTGACAGCCAACGATATGGAAATGGCAATTGAGACGATTGTGGAAGGCTCTATCGCGGAAAGAGGCATGATCGCCATTGACGCTAAATTTTTGTTAGAGATTGTGAGAAAGCTTCCTGATAACGATATTACAATTTCCACCGACGGCAATTATAAGACTACCATTACCTGTGAAAAATCAAGGTTCAATATTATCGGAAAAGCGGGAGAGGATTTTAACCGGCTTCCGGAATACTCCAGGGACGACAGTATCATTATCGGTCAGTTTACCTTTAAGGATATTGTCAGACAGACCATCTTTTCCATCGCGGACAACGAAAACAATAAGATGATGACAGGAGAGCTTTTCCAGATCGATGGACATATCCTTAAGATTGTCTCTCTTGACGGTCACAGAATTTCTGTCAGAAAGGTGATTTTAAGGGATTCCTATGAAAGTCATAAGGTAGTAGTTCCGGGCAAGACGCTGAATGAGGTAAGTAAAATCTTAAACGGCGACGGAGACAGCTATGTGACGATTTATTTTTCGGACAAGCACATTGTCTTTGAGTTTGGGGATACTACGGTGGTGTCCAGACTGATTGAGGGAGAGTATTTCCGGATTGATCAGATGTTTAATAATGATTATGAGACGAAGGTCAATATCAACAAGAAGGAATTGCTCAGTTGTATTGACAGAGCCACTCTCTTGGTCAAGGAGGGAGACAAAAAGCCTATTATCATGAGCATTGGCGATGAGAGTATGGAGCTGAAGATCAGCTCTGTCATCGGGTCTATGAGAGAGGATCTGAGCATTGACAAGAGCGGAAGAGATATGATGATCGGTTTCAATCCCAAGTTTCTGATCGACGCTCTGCGGGTAATCGATGATGAGCGGGTAGATTTGTATCTTCTGAATTCCAAGTCCCCGTGCGTGATTAAGAATTTTGAGGAAACCTATATGTATCTGATTTTGCCGGTGAATTTTACAACAGTGAGTTAAGTCATTTTGAATTTCAATAGTACATTATGGGGGATATGGAATGCAGAAAATTACCATCAGAGATGATTATATCAAGCTGGGTCAGGCTCTGAAGCTTGCCGGCCTTGTGGATTCCGGCCTGGATGCCAAGATCGTCATCCAGAATGGCCATGTAAGCCTGAATGGAAATGTGGAGACACAGAGGGGCAAAAAGGTCGTACCCGGAGATGTGGTCAGCTTTCAGGGTAAGGAATTTACAGTGGAAAATGGTAAGTCATGATTATCAAATCCATAGAGCTTGCGGATTACAGAAATTATGAGGGGCTGAGTCTTCAGTTTGGCAGCGGTGTTAATATTTTTTACGGAGATAACGCTCAGGGAAAGACCAATATTCTGGAAGCGATTTTTGTGTCCGCTACTACCAGATCCCACCGCGGCAGCAGAGACAGGGAGCTGATTCGTTTTGACCGGGAGGAGGCGCATATCCGGACCATAATTGAAAAGAAAGGTCTGGAGCATAAAATTGATATGCACCTCAGGAAATTTAATACGAAAGGAATTGCGGTCGACGGGCAGAAAATCAGGAAGGCCTCAGAATTGATCGGGCTGTTGAAGGTGGTTTTTTTTTCACCGGAGGATCTCTCCATTATCAAGGACGGTCCCTCCGCCAGAAGGCGGTTTATTGATATTGAGCTTTGTCAGCTGGACCAGTCCTATCTCTATCATTTAAATCAATACAATAAGGTCCTGATGAACAGAAATAAGCTTCTGAAGGATCTGTACTATGATAACAGCC
>JAJQID010000077.1 GCA_021199405.1 Lachnospiraceae bacterium | reverse complement strand
TCCATATACAGAGCCAGCAGAAGTCCCTTTGCGCTGACATCGTATCCGGTGTGCTTTTCGGTCAGCTCCTGGACAGCGGAGAGAGCAAGGCTCAGAATTTTTGGATTGTCGCTCTGCCGCAGGATAAAACGGAAGCTTTCCAGAGGAAGAGTTGATAAATTGTAATCCCTGTTGGTAATCGGCAGGATCCCCTTAAAGAACCCCCAGGGATTGAACATCAGATAGGACCAGTAGCTGGAGGTGCCGGGGTCGGAGCAGGTGGTGTGGGGAATATTTTCGGGAATGACAGTGACGTCTCCCTCGTGAAAGCGGAGCTTCTCTCCGCGAAATTTCATATAGCCGCTGCCCTTGCGGCAGACGCCGATCTCCATACAGTTATGGAAATGCAGCCGGTCGCTGGGAACGTCCGAAATTTCCCACTGCTTTCCATCTAAAAGCAGCAGCATGGGAAAACGCGGATCCAGGCTGTAGGTTCTGTATTCAGTAATATGCTTCGTCTTTGGCATATGATCAAACATCAGTTACTGCAGACAGTAACGCTCCTTTTGCAAACTTATTTCATAAAAAATTATACTGAAAATAGTGTGAAAAAACAATGTTTTTCAAAGCTCATTTCAAATATTTTGTTTTTATTCACTTTTATCTTTTATTTTCTTCAATCATTCCCTTAAGTTCGTGAAACTGCCCAATTTTTGAAACGAAAAAATTATGTTTTTTGTGTGAATAAATAATGAAAATGGATTTAAAAGGTCGAAACTGCACACTTTTTTAACATTTTTGATTAGAATATGTGAAAAAAAAGGAAGATAATAAATAAAATACAGTATGATTGGTCTGCAATCTGCTGAATAAAAGGAATGGAGGTTTTGATGTGGCTAAGACAAAGGTAAAACCTGTAAAAGGGACGACCACAACCTGGAGCAAGGCGATCAAGCGGGACTGGCAGCTGTACCTGATGGTGCTGATTCCGCTGGTGCTGGTGTTTGTGTTCGTCTATGGCGCATATCCCGGTCTGCGTATGGCGTTTATGGACTATAAGCCTGCGAAAGGGTATGCGGGCAGCGAATGGGTAGGACTGGAGACGTTCAAAAAGATTTTCCAGGACTCTGATTTTATCCGTGCGCTGCGCAATTCAATTGTGTTTAATCTGCTGGATCTGCTGGTTGGCTTCCCCATGCCGATCATTCTGGCTCTGATGTTAAATGAGCTGAGGTTCCAGAAATTTAAGAAGGTTTCGCAGACTATTCTTTATATGCCGCACTTCCTGTCCTGGGCCATCATCGGCAGCATTGCGCTGACCATGTTCAAACCCTCCAGCGGCCTGGTGAATACACTTCTGATGAACGCCGGCGTGATTTCAGAGGGGATTCCCTTCCTCAATGAGAAATGGCACTGGGCGGTGACTTACCTTCTCATCGGCGTATGGCAGAGTATGGGCTGGGGGACGATCCTGTATCTGGCGGCCATCACCGGTATCAGTGCGGATCTGTATGAGGCGGCCATGATCGACGGTGCCAACCGCTGGAAGAGAATGTGGTATATTACTCTGCCGGGGATCAAGAGCACCATTGTCACCCTGCTGATTATGAATCTGGGCAAGGTTATGGGTTCCAACTTTGAACGTCTGAAGTCCTTTGAGAATTCCATGGTCAAGGACTTCCAGTATCAGCTGGCTATCTACATATACAATAAAGGTTTGAGTAATCAGAAATACAGCATGGCCACCGCCGTGGGGCTTTTCCAGTCGTTGGTGGGTCTGGCTCTGGTGCTTTTGACTGACCGTATCGCCAAGAGAATGGGCGAGAACGGGTTACTGTAAAGGAGGTGCGAACGTATGGCAAAGAATAAAGAAGAAGACAGATCTGCTGGCGCGCGCGCCATTGTCAAGTTCCGTGTCAGTGATGTAATTATCATTGCTTTTATCAGTATTTTATGTCTGACGTGTATTTTGCCGATCCTTCACGTTCTGTCCAAGTCGCTTTCCAGCAACACGGCGGTTCTGGCAAGGAAGGTATATTTCTGGCCTGTGGATTTTTCACTGGCAGCTTTTAAAGAGGTCTTCGCGGATTCTTCCATGACCTATTCCATGTTCTTCTCTGTGGAGGTTACTCTGATTTTTACCATTCTGGGTATGATTGTCTGTACCTGTGCAGCCTATCCTCTTTCCAAGAAGAGACTGAAGGGCAGAAGCGTGCTGACTTTCCTTCTGATGGTACCCATGTATTTCTCGGCTGGTATTATTCCTCAGTATCTGCTGTACTTCAATCTGGGGATTTACGATACCATGTGGGTTTTGATTCTTCCACTGATTTATTCCGCTTATAATATGCTGATCATGAAGAATTTCTTCCTGACCACCATTCCGGAAAGTCTGGAGGAGTCGGCGTTTCTGGACGGTGCTTCCAATTTCCAGATTTTGTTCAAGATCGTACTGCCGCTGTGCAAGCCGATTCTGGCAACACTGTCCCTGTTTTACGCAGTAGGGCGGTGGAATTCCTATGCAGATAATATGTACTATACCCGTTCCTCTGATTTAAAGATGATTCAGTATAAGCTGTACCAGCTGGTGGCGGCGGCATCCGAGTCGCAGACATCATCTCTGGACACCGGCAGCACCATTGAGTCAACGCCGGAGGTACTGCAGGCAGCCTGCGTTATGTTTGCCACAGTTCCGATTCTGATCATCTATCCCTTTGTACAGAAATATTTCGTACAGGGCACCATGGTCGGCGCGGTCAAGGAGTGATTTTCAGACAGATGTTTTGTTTTAATAATTTTTCGGTTTCATGCCGAATGATTATAAATGTTTTATTTATAAAGGAGGAAAAATTATGTTCAACGCAATTTCCCGCAGAGACTTTATGAAGGGACTGATGGTTGGCGGCGTAGCGGTAGGCTCCGCCGGACTTCTGTCCGCCTGCGGCAGCAGCTCTTCCAGCAGCAGCTCAAGCTCTTCCGAGAGCTCCAGCTCTGAGAGCAGTTCCAGCTCTGAGAGCTCCAGTTCTGAGAGCACTGAAACCACGGAAACTGTAGCCGGCATGGACGGCTGGACTGCTTTTGACAGCACCGTTACCCTGCAGATTCCGGTTTATGACCGCGGCAGCTCCAGCAATGGTGTGGCTGATGTGGTAAACAACTATTGGACCAACTGGATTCAGGAGAACTTTGGTGATGTGTACAACATCGATGTACAGTTTGTGGCCATCACCCGTTCCGACGTTATGACCGATTATGGTCTGCTGGCGGCTTCTCAGTCCCTGCCCACCATTCTGATGGAGTATGACTATGACAAGCTGGCTACCTGGCAGTCTGAGGGTTATTCCGCACCTTATGATATGGAAGAGTTCAAGACTGTCGCTCCTACATTCTATCAGATGATGGTGGATGAGGGCATTGACAGCTACACGCAGTTAGACGATGAGGACTACCTGATGCTGGGCAAGAGGCCTTACGGCAACACCAACTACACATATGTTACCTTCTATCGCAAGGACTGGCTGGAGGAGGCCGGCTATACTGAGTATCCGGAGACCGCTTCCGAGTTAAATGACCTGTATGCAAAGCTGGTGGAGAACGGACATAGCGCACCTCTCGGCGGCACCAAGGTATCCGGTGCAGGCATTGACCAGAACTACGCTTACAGAGATTATCCGCAGGATGAGGAAACCTGGGTTACCACCGGTGACTATCAGATTCCCGCTCTGTCCACCGAGGCGCAGAAGAGATTTTTGAAGCTGGAGAACTATCACTACAACGAGGGCTGGACCAACCCGGAATATTACATGAGAGATTCCTCCGAGGCTCAGTCTGACTTTATCAACGGCCTGGCCTTCACTTATTCCTGCTATACTTCCTCTACCATTACGGTTCTGGACAGCTTCTATGAGACCAACCCGGATGCAGAGCTTGGCATCTGTGTCTGCAGCGGCACTTATGTAGTAGATGAGACCTGGGGATCCAACAACTCCTATCGTCCTACCAACGTGTTCGGCACCATGATCTCCCGCTCCAGCACAGCTACAGATGATGAGTTCAAGGCGGCTGAGATGTATATGGAGTGGATGAGCCAGGAGGATGTGCTCTTTACCATGCAGTGGGGCATTGAGGGCATCAACTTTGAGTATGTGGACGGAACGCCGACTGTGATCTCCTCTGATGATTCCAGGTATGATGAATCTTATGCGCAGGGCCACAACAACAACGTAGACTACTGGATGATCGTGACCGCTTCCAAGACACTGGGCGATATTGAGTCCGATGTTGCAGCTATCACGCCTCAGGGTGTTCCTCAGGACTTCTATCAGGAAATCCTGGACAACTACTATGGACAGAATCAGCTCTACAATGACGGCTATGCAAACTCCGATGCCCTGTTCGCGGCTTCTCTGTCTTCCGTCAGTGAGTACAGCCAGACTCTGTATGATCTGTACACCGAGTACCGTGACCTCCTGGTGATGTGCGATCCGGATGAGTTCGATACCCTGTATGATGATTACAGCCAGAAGTATCTGAATGCCGGCTATCAGGCAGTTATTGATGAGAGACTGGAACTCTACAATGATGGCCTGACCACCAAGCTGCCTACCGCATAAGACTGCGGGGCTGCCAATCTTCCGGTTGTCCGATAAACAGCCTTTGTGCATGATATTTTTTGCCGGCTGTTTATTGACAACACTTTCATAGAGAGAAAGAACGGATGAGCAGTAATCCTCCGGCTTAATTTCAAATTTAGGCCGGAGGATTTTTTTCGAACAGCAACAGATCATTGACTTTTCATTAAATGATCCTCTGATTGGCTGTAAAATTTCATGAGATATGAATTCGTGCAAGATGATACTTGATGTTAAAAAAAGTTGAATGTATAATAACCTTGAAAATAACCATATTTTGTTGGACTATAGATCAAAATTAAAATAAACTGGGAAAGGTAAAGGAGAAAAAAATGGCAAAGCTGGAATTTGACAAAACAGAGGTTGAGAATGTCATTGACAAGGTAGTCAGGAAAACCATGAATATGGACCTGACCTGGGACTGGCCCTGCGGCGTGGCTTATTACGGCGTCAGTGAGGCCTATGAGAAAACGGGAAAGGAAGAGTATCTGACTCTTCTGAAGGACAGGGTGGATGAGCTCATTGATCTTGGCCTTCCGAAGGTATGGACAGTGAATGCCTGCGCTATGGGGCACTGCCTGATTACATTGTATCAGGCGACGGGAGAGCAGAAATATCACGATCTTCTGATGTCCAAGATCGAGTATCTGAAAAAAGATGCCCTGCGCTTTGGGGATCATGTGCTGCAGCACACGGTTTCCGCCAACAACGATTTCCCGGAGCAGGCCTGGGCGGACACTCTGTTTATGGCAGCGTTCCTTTTGCTGCGCGTGGGCGTCATGGAAAAGGATGATGAGCTGATTGATGACGCGCTGAATCAGTGGTACTGGCACATTGAGTATTTACAGGATCCGGCCAGCGGCTTTTATTATCACGGCTATGACAATATCGCCAAAAACCATATGTCCGGCATCTACTGGGGCCGGGCTAACGCCTGGGCGGCCTACACCATGTCGAAGGTGGGCAGTATCCTGCCGCAGTGCTACCTGTATCCCAAGTATCTGGAGATCGCAGGTTCCTTAAATGAGCAGCTGGCGGCGCTGAAAACAGTGCAGACTGAGAATGGCCTCTGGAGAACGGTACTGGATGACCCGGAGTCCTACGAGGAGGTTTCCGCCTCTGCAGGTATCGCGGCGGCCATGCTGGAGCGGGGCAATGTACTTCACAATAAGTATATCAACAAATCCATTCAGGGACTGCTGGCTAACATCAGTGAGGACGGCAAGGTTATGAATGTGTCAGGCGGTACCGCGGTGATGAATGATAAGGAAGGCTATCGCGGCATTCCCAAACGATGGATTCAGGGCTGGGGACAGGGTCTTGTGCTGGCGTTTTTCTCCACGCTGTTAGTTTCTGACAAAATTCAGAAGGACGGGGCGCTGTAACATCTCATAAAAGAAAGGGTATTTCATTATGTCAAAGACAAAGGGCGGTTTTACCCTGCCGGGTGAATCAGGGTATGAGCAACTTACATTACAAATGGCTGAAAAATGGGGGGCGGATGTGATCAGAGACAGTGACGGTACTGTACTGTCCGATGAGATCGTGCATTCCGGCTACGGTATTTATTCTACCATCTGCATCATCCGTGATCACAACGCCTGGGCGAAGGAGAATCAGGACAAATTGCAGCAGACGTTTCTGTGCACGCCGGCGAAAGTGGCTGTGGAGGAGACGGTTACCATCGATCTGATGGAGAACTTTTTTGCGGAGCAGTTCCGCATCAATGACGGCGCCGCGGCCATGAAATACTGGCAGGTGTATGACAGGACAGCCAATGAGCTGGTGGACGCCAGCCAGTGGAGCTATGACCAGGCGGCCGGTTCTGTGACGGTGAAGGGCATTACGCCTTTCCACAAATATACCGTCAGCTTCCTGGCTTATCGAATCTGGGAAGAAATTTCCATGTACAATCACACTACCAACCATTGGGACAAGGAGCATCTGATGCAGATCGATCCCAGGTATCCCCAGACCCAGGAGTACATGCTTGGGTGGATGAAAAACTGGTGCGAGACCCATCCGGATACCACAGTGGTGCGTTTCACCTCCATGTTTTATAATTTCGTATGGATCTGGGGAGCCAATGAGCGCAACCGCGCTCTTTTCTCAGACTGGGGCTCCTATGACTTCACTGTCAGCGAGCTGGCGCTGGATCAGTTCACGGAGAAGTACGGTTACAGTCTGACCGCGGAGGATTTCATCAACAAGGGTGATCTGCATGTGACCCATATGCCGGGTAATCCGAAGAAGGCGGACTGGATGGCCTTCATCAATGATTTTGTGATTTCCTTCGGCAAAAAGCTGATTGCCATGGTGCATGAGTATGGCAAGAAGGCGTACGTGTTTTATGATGACAGCTGGGTTGGTGTGGAGCTCTACAATGGCCGTTTTCAGGAGTTTGGCTTTGACGGCCTGATCAAGTGTGTGTTCTCCGGCTATGAGGCTCGTCTGTGCGCCGGTGTGGATGTGCCGACTCATGAGCTGAGACTGCATCCTTATCTGTTCCCCACTGGTCTGGGTGGAGCTCCCACCTTCATGGAGGGCGGCAATCCCACGTTGGACGCCAAGAAATACTGGAACAGTGTGCGCCGTGCGCTGCTCAGAGTGAAAATTGACCGGATCGGTTTGGGCGGATATTTGTCCCTGACTCTGCCCTTCCCGGATTTCAATGATTATATTGAGAAGGTTTCGGACGAATTCCGTCTGATCAAAACCTTCCATGAGCAGGGAAAGCCTTATACGATTAAGACCAGGGTGGCTGTGCTCCATTATTGGGGAGCTCTGCGCTCCTGGACCCTGTCCGGGCATTTCCACGAGACCTATATGCATGACCTGATTCACATCAATGAGGCTTTGTCCGGACTGCCTGTGGACGTCAGCTTTATCAGCTTTGAGGATGTGAAAAACGGGGCGCTGAAGGATGTGGATGTGGTCATCAACGCCGGCTATGCGGGAAGTGCCTGGAGCGGCGGTGATGCCTGGAAGGATGATGAACTGGTGACGGCTCTGACAAAATGGGTTTACGAGGGAGGCACCTTTATCGGCGTTAATGAGCCCTCCGCTGTGACCGGCTATGACAATTATTTCCGCATGTCCCATGTGCTGGGCGTGGATGAGGACACCGGGGCGAAGGTCTGCCACGGTAAGTGGAGCTTCACGGCGGCGGATCCGGAAGGGCTTCTTCCTGCAGGAGCCACAGTGGAGAAAAAGGAGCACCGTTTCCTGACAGATGGTGAGACAAAGGTGCTGTTGGCCGATGGTACAGACCCGCTGATTACCATGCATGATTTTGGAAAAGGAAAGGGCATCTATCTGTCCTCCTTCCAGGTAAATCTGGCCAACACCCGCATGCTTTATCAGCTGATTCGTTATGCTGGCGGCGAGGGGCTGACCGGCGACTACATGACCGATAATCTGAACTGTGAGTGCGCTTACTATCCGGGAAGCCACAAGCTGGTGGTTATCAACAACAGTGACTGTGAGCAGACCACCAGCATTCCCACACCGCAGGGCACACAGACGCTCACGATTGATGCTTATGATACTGTTGTGATGGAACTGTAGGAGGAACCCCATGGCTAAAATCTACATCAACGAGACAAACAAGTTAAGCCACATCAACCCTGAAATTTACGGTCAGTTTTCTGAACATCTGGGCCGCTGTATCTACGAGGGCCTTTACGTAGGCGAGGATTCCGATATCCCCAACGTCAACGGTATGCGTACAGACGTGGTGGATGCTCTGAAGGAAATTCAGGTGCCCATTCTTCGCTGGCCCGGCGGCTGCTTTGCCGATGAATATCACTGGAAGGACGGCATTGGACCCAAAGAACAGAGAAAAAAGATGATCAACACCCACTGGGGCGGCGTGGTGGAGGACAACAGCTTCGGCACCCATGAATATTTTGAACTGTGCCGGCAGCTGGGCTGCAAGACTTATATCAATGGAAATGTGGGAAGCGGTACCGTACAGGAGATGAGCGAGTGGGTGGAGTACATGACTTTTAACGGTCTCTCTCCCATGGCAAATCTGCGTGCCGCCAACGGACAGGAAAAGCCATGGAAGGTGGATATTTTCGGCGTCGGCAATGAGAGCTGGGGCTGCGGCGGCAACATGCGCCCCACCTACTATGGAGACCTGTACCGCAGATACCAGACCTACGTGCGCAATTATGACCAGAATGCGCCAATTCAGAAGGTAGCCTGCGGTCCCAACGTGAATGACTATGAGTGGACGGAAAAGGTGCTGGATACCTGTTTTAATCCCAGCCCCTGTCATCTGCATGGTTTTATGGATTATCTGAGCCTGCATTATTACACCACGCCGGGACCATGGGAGCACAAGGGAAGCGCTACCGAGTTTACTGCGGAGGAGTGGTATAATACTTTGCATAAGGCTCTCTATATGGAAGAGCTGGTGGAGAAGCACGGCGCCATCATGGACCGCTATGACCCGGAAAAGAAAATCGGCCTGGCGGTGGATGAGTGGGGCACCTGGTTCGATGTGGAGCCGGGCACCAATCCGGGTTTCCTTTATCAGCAGAACACCATGAGAGATGCTCTGGTGGCGGCTGTTACGCTGAATATTTTCAACAAGCATTCTGACCGGGTGAAGCTGGCCTGCATTGCCCAGATGGTGAATGTACTTCAGGCCATGATTCTGACGGATAAAGAAAAAATGCTGCTGACTCCAACCTACCATGTTTTCCACATGTATCGCAGCCATCAGGATGCGGAGCTCGTTGAGAGTCGTATCGAGGGCGTGGAGACAGAGGGCGGCGCGATGTACGAGGTACCCACTCTTCAGGAATCTGCTTCAGTGGATCCGGACGGCGTGCTCACGCTGACAGTCGCCAACCTTTCTCTGGAAAACTCTTATCCGGTGGAGATATTCCTGGAAAAGCCTGCGCCCGCATCAGTGGAGGCCAGCATTCTGGCGGATGAAAAGGACGCATTTAACACCTTTGATGAGCCGGACAGAGTGGCGGAGCGCACCTTTGAGGGTGTGACTGTTACAAAACAGGGATTAGAGTTCACCATTCCGGCCTGCTCGGTGGTGAGTCTGAGAATCAGGTAATTTTCATAATTAAAAAGAAAAAATCCTCTGGTTTTATTATTTGCCAGAGGATTTTTTTGAAAGTGCCGGAAAATCATTTCCCACTCAGCCTGTCCCCGGCATACCTTAATAGAAAAGACAAATTCGCCGGGGCAGACATGATCACCTTTGACAACGTTTCCTTTGCTTATCATTCCCTTCGGGGCGAGACCCGGGCGGTGAGCCATTTAAGCTTTCGGGTGGAGCCCAAAAGCTTTGTGAGCATGGTGGGTCCTTCCGGCTGCGGAAAGTCCACGATTCTTTCACTGATTGCAGGAATATTAAGCCCACAGGAGGGCGAAATCCGATACGATTCCGAAAAAAAGCCGGTCATTGGCTATATGCTGCAGAAGGACCACCTGTTTTACTGGAGAACCATCTGGCAGAACTGCCTTCTGGGGCCGGAGATTCAGAAAACAGTGGATGAAAATACGAAGACCCGGCTTGCGGAGCTCCTGAAGGAATATGGACTCTGGGAATTCAGGGATAAAAAGCCGCAGGAATTGTCCGGCGGAATGAGACAGAGGGCGGCGCTGATCAGGACTTTGATTCTGAATCCGGAGCTGCTGCTTCTGGATGAGCCCTTCAGCGCTCTGGATTTTCAAACCAGACTGCGGGTGTCCGACGATATCGCTCATATTATCCGGGAGCAGGATAAGACGGCAATTCTGATTACCCATGATCTGCAGGAGGCCATCAGCCTGGGAGACAGGGTGCTGGTGCTCAGCAGCCGCCCGGCCAGATTGATCCGGGATATGCCGATTCGCCTGACAAAAAGCGGGAATGACCTGCTGTCCGCCAGAAACGCACCGGAATTTAACGGCTATTTTAATATGCTGTGGGAGGATCTGAAGGAGGAGACTGACAATGAAAGGAATTTGTAAGGTGCAGATTTCACTGCCGGGTAAGGAGAAAGAGCCGGAGGCGGCAATAAAAAAGGGTGATGAGAAAAACAGGCTGACGGGAAGGCTGGCAGGCAGAAGAAGGAAAACAGAGATGTCTGAGCAGGAACGCTATGTGTGTGAACACCGCCAAAAGCACCATCAGATCACGGCTCTCCGGGTGCTTATTCTGGCAGCCTTTCTTCTTCTGTGGGAAATCGCGGCGAAAACGGATCTGATTGACAGCTTTTTCTTTGCCAGCCCTTCGATCATAGCAGAGTGCTTTGTGGAATTGCTGGAGAATAACACCCTGGGCGTTCATCTGGCGGCCAGCATCGGGGAGGTGCTTGTCAGCTTTGTGCTGATCATCGTGCTGTCCCTGGCGGCCGCGGTTCTGCTATGGTGGAGCGACTTTTTAAGCCGCATCCTGGAGCCCTTTTTAGTAGTGTTGAACTCTCTGCCCAAATCCGCTCTGGCGCCTCTGATCATTGTCTGGATTGGCACCGGCACAAAGGCCATCATTGCGGCTGGTATATCTGTGGCTCTTTTTGGCAGTATTATCAGTCTCTACAGCGGCTTTCGGGAGACCGACGAGGAAAAGATTCTGCTGGTGCGCTGTCTTGGCGGCAGAAAGCGGGATATGCTGACCAGGGTAGTTCTTCCCTCCGGAATCCCCAATATTTTCAGCGTGATGAAGGTCAATATCGGTCTGGCGCTGGTAGGCGTAGTCATCGGGGAATTCTTCGCGGGGAGGGTTGGCCTGGGGTATCTGATTATTTACGGGACACAAACTTTTGATTTGTCGAGCGTCATTACGTCAATTATCCTGTTGTGCATCCTTGCCATGCTTATGTATCAGGCCCTGCAGTTTGCGGAGCACAGATATTATCGAAAAACCGGACTGGAAAACATGAAGTGATGTTTTTTGAGTATAATAAAGAGCATGATTTTCCGCAGCCGCTTTCTCCCGGAGGAGGGAAAGGCGGCTGTATTTTTGCGGGACAGAAGGGATTACCCAAATGGTAGCCTTTGATTACCCGAATGGTAGCCTTTGACTTCGCAAGTGGTGATTTTAGTTCAGGGGGAAAAATGGTAAAATACAGAAAAGAAGAGACACGAGGAGACAACATGCGAATAGCTCTCTGCGATGATGACAAAATGGAACAGGAACAGTTCATCCGGGCGCTGCACGGCTGGGATGCCGACAGAATGCCTGAAATCTTTACATCAGGGCAGGAGTTATTAGAGGCGGCGAAGGTATTTCCGCCGTTCGATATTGTCTTTCTCGATATTTATATGCCCATGGAGAATGGAGTGGATGTGGCAAAAAGCCTGAGAAAAATTTCTCCTGATTCCGGGATTGTGTTTGTGACCAACAGCTCAGGGCATGCGGTGGAGGCCTTTTCGGTCAATGCACTCCATTATCTGGTGA
Organism: Lachnospiraceae bacterium; assembly: GCA_021199405.1. Lineage (GTDB taxonomy): Bacteria > Bacillota > Clostridia > Lachnospirales > Lachnospiraceae > RGIG6307. The sequence goes on along the minus strand of JAJQID010000077.1, from coordinate 3,103 downwards.
AGCCGGTTACGGTGAACGGAATTCGGGAATCTTTTCTGCGGCTGACGACACTTCGAAACAGCAGGCGGGAGCGGTCTGTCCTGAATATTTCCGTCGGGAAGGACAGCTACTCTCTCTATATGGATGAGATTCGCTATATTGAGAGCGCCAACCATGCCACGGAAATTCTCATGCAGGACGGACGGATTTATCGGGTATGGACATCCTTAAACGAGCTTTCGGGAAAGCTGGACGGCAACTTCCTGAAGGTGCAGAGGGGCATTATTGTAAATATGGACTATATTGAGCAGATGGGAATGGATTCCTGTATTCTGAGGGACGGGACCAGGCTGCTTTTGAGCAGAAGTGACAGGCTTTCTATCCGGACGACCTACGATAATTACGCGTTTTCCCGACTTGCCAGAATGCAGGATGAAAAGATGGGGGGGTATAGATAATGGGATTTTATCTGAGACACAGCATCGGTTTTTTTCTGCAGCTTGCGCCTTCTGTTTATCTGTGTCTGATTCCCTTTGGAAAGGGGGCCTTTCAGATCCCTAAAAAAAGGATTTATGCGGGTTATACGGCGGTTTGCGCCTTGTTATCATTATTTTTTCCTGTCTTTCTGAAGTCATCTCTGTTTACTTCGCTGCTCAATGTTGACGTGCGCGCCAATCTTTACATGCTTCTGGCAGTGATTTTGTTTGTGACGAGTCTTTTTTTCTGCATCAGGGAAGCTACCATGAAAAAGGTGATGGTTATTTTCCTGGCTCTGATTTACGCGCTCACCCAATATATTATTGTGAATCTGATAGGCTCCTTTCTTCCGAGGGAGCTGGTCACGGAGGTTTATTCCGAGAGTTATTTTATTCTGTTCGCGGTTTCCACAGCGATTATGTTTCCTTTTTGCGCCGTTACCTTTCACAGAGTTCTGGGCAACTACATCCGGGAGATTGATTCACGTAATATGCGCAAGGAATTCAATATTGTCACAGGAGTCTCCCTGGCATATGTGGCGGTGCTGTTGGTCTATGCTTCCGGGTCGGCTCAGGCTTCCGCGAATACTGGTGGGTTGTGACGCCGCCGCTGTTATTTACGGTTGCGCTTCTGCTGATTTTCTACTGGTTTTTATTTCAGGAAACAGTGCTTCGCAAAAAAGATAACGAATATCAGAAAACCGTTCAGATTCAGCAGCTGCAGTACCAGAGTATCTCCAGAGAGATCGAGAGCGCCCGCAGAAACAGTCATGATATGAAGCACTATCTGCAGGGAATGTACGAGCTTCTGGAGCAGGGACAGGTGGAAGAGGTAAAAGAGCGTCTTACCCAGGTCGTGGAAAGAGTGGATCACAGGGAAAATGAAAATTACTGCGAAAACCCGGCTGTCAATGTGCTTTTACAGTATTATGCCGGTCTGGCGCGGGATGAGGATATTCGCTTTGAGGCAAAGGTAGAGTGTGGGGAGCTGCCCATTCCCAATATGGAGCTGACCACACTTTTTGGAAATATTCTGGACAATGCCATTTATTCCTGCAGGCAGGTGAAAAAGGAACCGAGAATTGATGTGAAGATAGGGATGATCGGCGATTCCTTATTGGTTCTGGTAACAAATTCCTGTGAGAAGGTCTATCCATCCGGCCTTTACAGGATGGATGCGGACTTTGTTCCGGCGGAGGCCTTTGTCAGCGGAAAGCAGGGCGGCGGCTTCGGCCTGAAGAGTATTACCATGACCGTGCAGAAGTACAGGGGGGAAGCGGGCTTTCAGTTTGATGAGAAGGCACAGAAATTTACCACCAGAATACGGATGAACCTTCATCCGAAGATGCTGTAAACCATATAGAAGAGAATTGCGGGAAGAGGCTATGGCTCCTTCACCATATTCTGAGACAGGAGGAATGACCACGTTATGAAGAATACCAATTTATATCCCTTTGAAAGGAATCGCTATTATTCCGGGAAAATGCTCACTTCCTCGGATTTCTGGGCGGAGCAGACTTATTTTAATAATAAGCGCAGATTCATCAACAATCTGATGTACGGCGCCGGAATTATCTGCGGCTGCGGCGTATTCAGCCTAGATGATCTGTCCATTCTGGTGGAAAGCGGAGCCGCCATCGACGGCCTGGGAAGAGAAATCGTGGTGGAATCCTCTGTGGTCAAGAAGCTGTCCGCCATCGAAGGCTTTGAGTCCCTGAAGTCGGACGAAGTCTGTCTGTGCCTGCGGTATCGGGAGGACCCGGTTCATACAGTCTACACCCCAAATAAGGGCGATAAGGAGGGCGAACAGGATTTTGAGTATAACCGGATCAGCGAGTCCTATGACCTGTTTCTGATGGATAAAGAGGATGACGCGCCGGAATATGCGATGGAAAGCGAATTCTTTACCAGCATGGTGCTGCTGGAAAATAAGGATTTCACTGTCCGCCTGACCATGCCGGCCACTGTCTGCAGAGGGAGAAATGTCAAGCTGGATCTGACGGTGGAAAAGAACTCCGCGGAAAATAAAAAGCTGACCTATCGGGGAATTCTGCAGACTCCTGTTTTCCTGGCTCCGGATGGCAGCCATGAGCTGAAGATCGGTGTGAAGGAGGTTTCCCTGGCGGAGGGAGAATCTGTAACCAGGGAATACTGGCTGCATACCCAGAACGCGCCGGTGCAGGAGAGCAGCATTGTGATGGAGAGCGGAGCAGCCCGCGCTGCCATCAACGGAGAGGAAATGGAAGCCCTTTCCGGCTGTGCCCTGACGGTGGCGCTGACGGATATGAGACCTCAGGATCTGGTGAGCCAGGAGATCGGGCATATCAGCCTGGAAATGAAAAGCCTGGGCGGAGCCAAGGATTATGTCTGCCTGGCGGATTTGAAGCTGACGAGAACGCAGAATGCGTACATTATAGAGGAAATTCAGGAGAAGGGCGTCAGAAGCTACATACAGGCGCCGGCTCAGGACGGGCTGCGCAACCGCTACCTGGAATATTTTACAAAGGAAGCGGATATTTATAAGCCCACGGCGGCGGGAGCGGCCAGATCCAAAGCAGCCGATCAGTCCGGCTGGCAGGGAAGAGCCATTGAGGCGGCTTCCGGCGTGCTGGAGATTCCGCTGGGGGAGAATGCGCGCAGAGGAGATA
>JAJQID010000155.1 GCA_021199405.1 Lachnospiraceae bacterium | reverse complement strand
CTATTATATACAGTATTGATCCATGGGAGCCAAGGCTTGAATACACGCCAGCCAGATTACTTACAGAAAATTCAAAAAAGGTGATTCCGAGGCCGCAGTCCTTAGATCAGATGATGGAAGCGGCAAGAGTATTGTCAAAGCCTTTTCCTCATGTGAGAGTGGATTTTTATGATGTGAATGGAAAAGCGATATTCGGGGAAATGACTTTTACGCCTTCCAGCGGCAGAAAAAGAAACTGCACCGATGAATTCCTTCTGGAAACAGGTGATAAGATACGCCTTTACTGAATTGACAATCAAAGGAGTGCGCTCAGTGAGATTAAATCGTTCCCAAAATGCCATAAGAAATTCTGCGTTCGGTATTTTGAATAAAATCGTTACTATTTTATTCCCTTTTATTGTCAGAACAGTTTTCATCAATATCTTAGGCGCGGAATATTTAGGGCTGAACAGCCTGTTTTCTTCTATTTTATCTGTTCTCAGTTTGACGGAGCTGGGGTTTAGTTCTGCAATCGTATTTAGTATGTATAAGCCAATTGCGCAGGACGATACAGATACGATAAATGCGCTGCTCTGTTTCTATAAGCGAGTATATCGGGTGGTAGGAACCGTTATATGTGTGTTTGGCCTGCTGCTGGTTCCTTTCCTGCCTGAGCTGATTAATGGTACCTATCCGGAAGATATAAATTTAATTGCTGTTTATTTGGTCTATCTTTTCAATACGGTTATCAGTTATTTTATGTACGCTTATCTGAGCGCATTGATTTCAGCTTTTCAACGTGAGGACCTTTTAAGCAGGATTAATATATTTATTTCAATAGGAATGTATTTGCTTCAGCTATTATGCCTTTTGGTTGTCAAAAATTATTATGTATATCTTTTGGTAATGCCTGTTTTCACTGTCGTTAATAATTTACGCACGGCATATGTGGCAAAGAAGTATTTTCCGGATTATACGCCAAAAGGAACTTTGCCTGCAGAAGTGAAATCTAATATAAAAGAAAAAGTCAGCGGACTTTTTGTAAGCAAAATATGCTCAGTGACCAGAAACTCATTTGACAGTATTTTTATTTCCATGTTCATCGGCCTGACTGAGACGGCTATTTACAATAATTACTATTTTATTATGACTTCCATTGTGTCGGTTATGTCGATTTTTACCAATTCGATTACTGCCGGCGTCGGCAACAGCGTCAGTATGGACAGTGTAGAAAAAAATTATGCCGATATGCGAAAGATGAATTTTTTATATATGTGGCTTTCCGGGTGGTGCACGATCTGTCTGTTTTGCCTGTATCAGCCTTTTATGAAGATCTGGGTAGGAGAGGAATTGATGTTTCCATTCCCTGCCGTTGTTCTTATTTGTGCATATTTTTATACCTTAAAGCTTGGAGATATCAGAACTGTTTATGTGCAGGCAGCAGGCTTGTGGTGGGAGAACAGATACCGGGCTGTCGCTGAGGCAGCGGCAAATCTGGCACTCAATTATCTATTGGGAAAATATTTTGGGGTGTACGGAATTATTGTGGCAACCTTGATTTCGCTGTTTTTTATCAATTATTGCTATGGGTCTCAGCTGATTTTCAGGTACTATTTCAAGGAACAGAAAATATCGCGATATTTTTTGGAGCATACTTTCTATTTTGTTGTTACATGTATCTGCTGCTTTTTTACATATTCTGTCTGTGCATCCATGAAAGATGGGATATTTTGGTTCATGATCAGGATAACTGTTTGTGTGATTGTTCCTAATATTATATATTTTCTGGTTTACTCAAGGTTAAAAATATTTAAAGAAGCGGTTCCGTGGATTTTGTCTAAATTCAGATTTCTGAAAAATAGTGATGCTTTCGATGGGCACTGATTTGCGCAGGCGGGGAATCATATAGTGGACTTGTTTTATACAGACAGTTCTCTGAAACCGGTGAAGATTCAATTGACAAGCACCGGTCGGGGGGGGTACAATACCACCGAGTACACAGAAAAGCCCAAACCTGCTATTTTGCACAGTTTTCTGTACACTGACAAAAACCGGAAATTGATCGCATTGCCTTGACAAACGGCAGGGAAGAGGACTATAATCTACTAGAATTGGTATTTCGGTATATCCTTTCTTTCGATATACAGATAACCGGATTACTTCTGAGGGGCAGGGTGGAGCAGACCGGCAGATCTGCGGCCGCTGTTTGGAATACAATCGAGGGAGCGTATTTTTAATGAAGAAAGAACAGGACGTTATTGAAATTGACTTAGGCAAGCTCTTACTGGCTCTGTGGCACAGGCTATGGATCATCGTGCTTGCCATTCTTGTGGGTGGGGGAGCTGCTCTGGCAGCCACAATCCAGTTTATCGATCCAACATATGAGGCGGATATTCTGGTATATGTGAATAACAGCGTTTCATCCACCAGCGGCATCAAGAGTGCGTTAAGCTCCGCAGATCTGTCAGCATCTCAGGGCTTGGTTGACACCTATATCGTGATCCTGAAGTCCAGGACCAATCTGGAGGCTGTGATTGAGGCCAGCGGTGTGGATTATACATACGATGAGCTGTATGGCATGATTGAGGCGGATTCAGTGAACTCCACGGAGGTGTTTCAGATCACTGTCACGAGCACTGACCCGGAGGAGGCGGAGCTGATAGCCAATACCATAGCGCAGATCCTGCCGGATAATATCGGCAGCATTATTGAGGGATCCTCCGCCAGAATCGTGGACTATGCTGTCCTGCCCTCGTCCAAGGCGTCGCCCAGTCTTAGCAGGAATACGATGATCGGCGGACTTCTGGGAGCTTTCATCAGTTGTGCCGTGATTGTTCTGATTGAGCTGCTGGATGATGTGATCAGGGATGAGGATGAGCTGATTGATATGTACGGTTATCCGTTGCTGGCAGCCATTCCGGATCTGGTTCCGGGCAGAAGAAGAGGCGGCTATTATGGATATGGAAATTATGGAAAGACGCAGGAGGGAGACAGGAAGAATGCCGGGTAAAAAGAAAAACCAGACAATAACTGTGGAAAATGAGCGCAATCTGATTGGTGACAAGCTGGATTTTGCTGCTTCCGAGGCATATAAGCTGCTGAGAACCAATCTGATGCTGAGCCTGACGGATGATAAGGATTGTCATGTGATCGGCATCACCAGCTCCGTAGCCGGAGAGGGAAAGAGCTCCACGGCTATAAATCTTGCATACTTTCTGGCGGAGACTGACAAGAGAGTGCTTTATATTAAAGCGGATATGCGCCTGCCTGTGCTGGCGGAGAGAATCGATATGCCGGCGTCCCCGGGACTTTCCAATTACCTGGCGGGCATGTGCGGCATCAATGACGCTTTCCGGAAATCCAACATCCACAACAGGCTGTATGTGGTGACGGCGGAAGACATCCCACCCAATCCGTCGGAGCTTCTGGCGTCCGCCAAGATGGAGGCCACCCTGAACGCTTTGAGCGAGCGATTTGATTATATTATCATGGATCTGCCGCCGGTCAATGTGGTTTCCGACGCGCTGATTGTGTCCAAAATGGTGGATGGCATAGTGGTAGTGGTGCGTAAGAATTACTGCCGCAAGAAAACTCTGTCGGAGGCCATTCGCCGTCTGAAATATCTGGATGCCAGAATCCTGGGGATTGTGATGACCAGGGCTGACTAT
>JAJQID010000119.1 GCA_021199405.1 Lachnospiraceae bacterium | reverse complement strand
GTCTGTGCCGTCGCAGACCGCCTCCACCTCCACTTCCTTGCCCATCAGATATTTGTCCACTAAAATGGGATGATCCTGGGCATAACGGTTGATCACGGCCATGAACTCCTCGATCTCCTGGTCGCAGGTCGCGATCTGCATGCCCTGGCCGCCCAGCACATAGGAGGGTCTGACCAGAACCGGATAACCCAGGCGGTTTGCCACCTCCTTGGCCTCCCCGGCGGTAAAGACCGTGCCTCCTGCCGCTCTCGGAATCTGTGTCTGTTCCAGAATCTCATCAAAAAGCTCCCTGTCCTCGGCCGCGTCCACATCCTCGGCCTTCGTGCCCAGGATCGGCACACCCATCTTCATCAGAGACTCTGTCAGCTTGATGGCGGTCTGTCCGCCGAACTGCACCACCGCTCCGTCCGGCTTCTCCACATTGACCACATTCTCCACATCCTCCGGGGTCAGCGGCTCAAAATACAGCTTGTCCGCAATATCAAAGTCAGTGGAAACCGTCTCCGGGTTATTGTTGATAATAATCGTCTCATAGCCCGCCCGGGCAAAGGACCAGGTAGTGTGCACGGAGCAGTAGTCGAACTCCACGCCCTGGCCGATGCGGATGGGGCCGGAGCCCAAAACCAGCACCTTTTTGCGATTCCGGGTTTCCTCCACCTCCGTCTCAGAACCAAATACGGAATAATAATAGGGGGTTGCCGCCTCAAACTCCGCCGCGCAGGTATCCACCATCTTGAAAGCTGCCACAATCCCGTTGTCATAGCGCAGCTTTTTGATTTCACCCTCTGTCTTTCCGGTAATTCTGGCAATCACATTATCCGGGAATTCCATCCGCTTGGCTTCCTTCAAAAGCTCCACCGTCAGCTCCTCTGAGGCAAGCCGTTTTTCCATCTCCACCAGAATGGCAATTTTGTCAATAAACCAGAGATCATACTGGGTGATTTCATGAATCACCTGCTGACTGACGCCCTGGCGAAGGGCCTCCGCAATCACCCAGATACGCTGGTCGTCCACAATTTTCAGCCTGTCCAGCAATTCCTCCCCTGTCAGCTTCGAAAAATCATAGCTCAGCAGGCAGTCCACATGCTGCTCCAGAGAGCGGATGGCCTTCATCAGCGCCCCCTCAAAGTTGTCGCAGATGCTCATCACCTCGCCGGTGGCCTTCATCTGAGTAGTCAGGGTATGTTTGGCTGTAATAAATTTATCAAAGGGCAGGCGGGGCATCTTGACCACGCAGTAGTCCAGCGCCGGCTCAAAGCTGGCATAGGTTTTGCCCGTAATTGCATTTTTTATTTCATCCAGAGTGTATCCCAGGGCAATTTTTGCAGCCACCTTTGCAATTGGATAGCCGGTTGCCTTACTGGCCAGCGCTGAGGAACGGCTGACACGGGGATTGACCTCGATGACGCAGTATTCAAAGCTGGTAGGATGGAGGGCGAACTGCACGTTGCAGCCGCCGGTAATCTTCAGCTCGTTGATGATTTTCAGTGCGGAGGTACGCAGCATCTGATATTCCTTGTCAGACAGAGTCTGGGAAGGTGCCACCACAATAGAGTCTCCGGTGTGTACGCCCACCGGGTCAATATTTTCCATATTGCAGACCGTGATACAGTTGCCCGCACCGTCCCGCATCACCTCGTACTCGATTTCCTTCCAGCCGGCGATGCAGCGCTCCACCAGCACCTGCCCTACCCGGGACAGCCGCAGGCCATTCTCCAGAATTTCCTCCAGCTCCAGCTGGTTGTGGGCGATGCCGCCGCCGGAGCCGCCCAGAGTATAAGCCGGCCTCAGTACCACCGGATAGCCGATGAGATTGGTGAAGGCGATTCCCTCTTCCACGCTCTCCACCACCTTCGAGGCGGCGCAGGGCTCTCCGATGCGCTCCATCAGATCCTTAAATTCCTGACGCCCCTCGGCATTGCGGATGGTTTCCGCGGTGGTGCCAAGGAGGGTCACATTGTGCTCCTTTAAAAACCCGCTCTCCTCCAGCTCCATTCCTAAGTTTAAGCCGGCCTGGCCGCCCATGTTGGGCAGGATGGAATCGGGCTGTTCCTTTAAAATAATCTGCTCTAATACTCTGGCAGTCAGCGGCTCAATATAGACCTTGTCCGCGATATCCTTGTCCGTCATGATGGTGGCCGGGTTGGAGTTCACCAGAATAACCTCCACTCCTTCCTCCTTCAGAGACCGGCAGGCCTGAGTGCCCGCATAGTCAAACTCCGCCGCCTGACCGATCACGATGGGGCCGGAGCCGATCACCATTACGCGCTTTACATCTGGGTTCTTTGGCATATCAACGCACCTCCATCATCTGAATAAATTTGTCAAACAGGCTGCCGGAATCCTGAGGGCCGGGGCAGGCCTCCGGATGGAACTGCACTGTGAAAATATTTTTGCCGGTATACTTTAAGCCCTCGTTGGTGCCGTCATTGACATTGATAAAAGCGGGCACCGCTACCGCCGGGTCCAGCTTCTCCATATCTACCACATAGCCATGGTTCTGAGAAGAAATGTAAACTCTCCCGGTTTCCAGCTCCTTCACCGGGTGGTTGCCGCCACGGTGGCCATATTTTAACTTATATGTATCCGCGCCGGTGGCCAGAGCCATCAGCTGATGTCCCAGACAGATGGCAAAAATGGGCACATCAGACTGATATAGCTTATAAACCTCATCGATGATGGCTCCGCAGTCCTTGGGGTCTCCCGGCCCGTTGGAAAGCATGATGCCGTCCGGATGATCCGACAGAATCTCAATGGCCTGGGTTCTGGCCGGGTAGACAGTTACATCGCACCCTCTGGCTGCCAGGGAAGCGGCAATATTTTTCTTGGCGCCCAGATCCAGCAGCGCCACCTTTTTTCCTTTTCCGTTTAATTCGCGCACAAGAGAAGGCTTTTTCTCCCGGATTCCCGCCTTATATGCTTCCGGATCAAAGTCCGCGCTGCCGCTTAAGGGTCCGTTGTCCGACAGCTTTGAAACTCCAGGCACATAATAGGGCTCGTCACAGGTCACCTTATCCACCACATTTCCCGTCCTGTAGGCATGAAGTCTGGGCAGAATTCTCTCCAGGTCATACCCCTCGTCTGTGGTGATCATGCCGTTCATGGTGCCCTTTTCGCGCAAGATCCGGGTCAGCGCTCTGGTATCAATGCCCGCAATACCGGGAATGCCGTATTGCTCCATAAATTCCTGCAAAGACAGATCACAGCGGAAATTGCTGGGCGTTCTGGATACCTCTCTGACGATAAAGCCGTCCGGCCAGGGCCGTCTGGACTCCATATCGTCCAGGCAGACGCCGTAATTGCCGATCAGCGGATAGGTCATGCAGACCGCCTGCCCTGCGTAGGAGGGGTCGGTCAGGACTTCCAGATACCCCGCCATGGAAGTGTTGAATACAATCTCGCTGACGATCTCTTTGTCAGCGCCGAAGTGGGTTCCTGTGAATATGGTGCCGTCTTCCAATATTAAAAAAGCTTTCATGTGCTCACCTTTCTCCCTGTGATTGCAAAACATAAATTAAGCTCAAACTGGTTTATTATATCATGCTCCCAAAAAAAGGACAACGGATTTTTAACTCCATCGTCCTTTTTGTTGATTATACTGAAGTGAAAAGTTAACTTCCACTTTGAAGGGGTACAAGTGGAACTTACTCT
>JAJQID010000250.1 GCA_021199405.1 Lachnospiraceae bacterium | reverse complement strand
ATTAAAGACAGATGACGATCTGCCTCTGAGAGATGAGGTGTTTAATACCCTGCGGCAGGCGATTCTGACCGGAGAGCTGAAACCCGGGGAACGTCTGATGGAGATTCATCTGGCCAATCGGCTGGGGGTCAGCCGCACGCCTGTCCGGGAGGCCATCCGTAAGCTGGAGCTGGAGGGGCTGGTCACCATGATCCCCCGCCGGGGAGCGGAGGTGGCCCAGATTACAGAGCAGAGTTTAAAGGATGTGCTGGAGGTGCGCCGTTGTCTGGACGCCCTTTGTGCGGAGCTTGCCTGCGACAGAATCAGTTCTGAGCAGCTGGGGAGGCTGAAGGCGGCCTGCGGTGATTTTGAGAGGGCGGTAAAGGCCGGCGATGCCAGAGTGATAGCCCAGAAGGATGTGCAGCTCCATGATATTATTCTGGAGGCTACCGGCAACCGCCGATTGATTCAGATGGTCAATAATCTGGCCGAGCAGATGTACCGCTACCGCTTTGAGTATATTAAGGATTACACCATGCACGGAAGGCTGATTGAGGAGCACAGGGCTCTTTATGAGGCAATTCGTCAAAAGGACAGGGAGACTGCCAGAAAAATTGCCATGCTTCACATTGATAATCAGATGACGTCCATTGCCAGACAGCTGAATCTGGACAGAGCGCTGAAGTGAAAAACAATGCTGCTGTGGATAGCAGAAAAGCAACTGAATAAAATTTTTTACAGGAACCATACTTCATAAAAGAAGGGAGGTTCCATGAAACTGTTCAAAAAAATCTTTTACACACTGTCTGTGGCCGCGGCCTGCTATGGCTTCTGGGGCGTGTGCCTGCCGGAGGCCGGTTTTCTGCGCGGGACAAGCGAGGTGATTTCCGGAGAAGAAAATTACAGTGCGGCTGAGCTTTATCAGATGGCGCTTCGCGGGGAGATCCGCCTGGAATATGGCAGCAGATTGTGGGAATGGATTACACAGATCACAGAAAGCTGAAAAAATGAGCGAAGAGATCAGGCAGGCGCCCATCGGCGTATTTGATTCCGGTGTAGGCGGTCTGACAGTGGCGCGGGAGATCATGCGCCAGATACCAAAAGAAAAAATTATTTACTTCGGGGACACGGCCCGGGTTCCCTACGGCAATAAAAGTAAGGAGACGGTGACCCGTTTTTCCAGGCAGATCGCCCGGTTTTTATTAAGTCACAACGTCAAGACCATCGTGGTGGCCTGCAATACCGCCAGCGCCTACGCTTTGGACGAGCTGGAAAAGGAATTTGACGTTCCCATGATCGGTGTGGTGAAGCCCGGGGCGAAGATGGCGGTAACTCGCACCAGAAACGGAAGGATCGGCGTCATTGGCACAGAGGGCACCATAGGCAGCGGCATTTATAATGAATATATTCGTTCTGTCAGAGCAGACGCGGTGATCTACGGTAAGGCCTGCCCTCTGTTTGTTCCTCTGGTGGAGGAGGGCCTGTGGGAAGATCCGGTGACGGAGGAGATTGCCCGTCGGTACTTAAGCGAGCTGATCGATCTGGATATTGATACGCTGGTGCTGGGCTGCACTCACTATCCGCTGATCCGCTCAGTGATCGGCAGAATCATGGGGGATAACGTGACGCTGGTGAACCCGGCCTATGAGACGGCCATTGAGCTGAAGCGCATGCTGAAGGAGCAGGATCTGCTGAACGATGTGGAGCCGGCCCTTGGCAGCAACCGTTATCAGTTCTATGTGTCCGACGGTGCGGAGAAATTCAAGCAGTTTGCCAACTCTATTATGAAATACGGCGTGCTGTCCGCCAAGACCATCCGTATTGAGGAATATTAGTTTCTATGATACAAGGGACAAAAGGTCAGAAATCGAATGCTCGCATTCGCATTTATGACCTTGGGGACCGCAAAAACATGAGAAAGTAGCCATTTTTTGTAGAAAAATGAGCTGCAAAGCATGCCCTACGGGTAGGATTTCGAATGTTTTTCGGATTTCGGGAGCGCAAAGCGCGGAGAAATCCGAGTATCATACCCTTTTGTCGCTTTAATCTTTTTATATGACTATGGAAAGTAAAAAAGTACTCCTGCATATCCGGGGAATGCAGTTTGACGTTTCCTGGGGCGATGAAGAAGAAAACGGCGTCATTGAGACAGTGACCACCGGTATCCTGCGAAAAATAGGCGCCCGCCCTGTTTTGAACCAAGAACGGAACAGAGACAGTGGAGCTGATATCAATCAGAATACCGGCCGGGATGTCAGCATCTCCGATGGCTGTTATGTGATAAAATACGAGGAAATTCAGGAAGATTTCGGCCAGACCAGCAGAGTGCTTTTAAAAGCATCTCCCGGCCGCCTGGAAATGACAAAAAGAGGACTGTTGAACGTTCGCATGGAATTTGAGGAAGACAAATACACCCAGTCGGAGTACAGCACTCCCTTCGGGAATCTCCTGTTTGGCCTTCATACCAGGCGGGTCACAGTTGATGAGCGGCCGGAGGGAGTTCAAATTCATGCCTCCTATATGATGGAGATGAATGGGGAGTATCTGGCTGACAGTGTGATAGAGATTTTGGCGGAATACGCCGAACAGAATCATTAATACAGCATCTCCTCCAGATAGGGACAGCAGTTCGGAGAAGAGGGATCGGCAAGGGCTCTTCCCTCGCAGGAAACATACCGGACCTTTCGGCAGTAGGTGTCGCAGTGCCATGGGGCAAGGGTTCCTTCGCCTTCGGCAGTCTGACCGCTCTGCTCCGCAGAATGGGAAACAGGAGGAAGCGGCATCTGCTGAGGATTCAGCTGTGTATGGTCAGAGCTTTTATGATGTTGATTCATGAAGTACCTCCATAAGGGAAAGCCGTGGGAGAAGTCTCTGTGAAAATGAAGGCGTTTGACGGCATATGGACAGGAAATGAGAATAAGCGCACCTGTAGGATGAAAAAACGGGAGCCGCCGGTTGTAAAAGGGGCTCCCGCTTGCATTGTACATGCTTATTTCTTTTTCTTGAGCGGCTCTGCGCCGGCCTTTTTCTGAAGATTGGCAACGGTGCGCTTCCACCAGCCCTGTTTCTTGGGCTCCGGGGTGGGGAGCTTGCCGTGGAGAGCCTTCACTTCCATGATATAGAGACCACTGACGGCGGCTCTGACTTCCTTTTTGACGGGAATGGTGTCAAAGATGGAAGCGTCGCACATCAGAGTGGTGATCTGTGGCCCGATCTTGGCCTTGACCACCGGAACCTTGGAGCGCTTCAGATACCAGGGCGTTTCCTTGACAACGACGTCCGGGAGTCCGGCCTCCTTTAAGGGCATTGTCTTTTTGTCAATGATCAGCATGGAGACGTATTGCTTGTGCTCCTCCAGCATGGCCTGCTGCTCCGCCTGTTTTTTCTGGGCTTTTTTGCCGGTGAAGTAAAGGATTACAACGCCGATGATCAGCACCAGCACAACGACCAGTAAAATAATTCTCAGCATATAGATGGCTTCCTCCTGTGAATTTCTGTGGACATCAGGAACTGTAAAGATTAATTCTTTAACAGTTCCTTAGTGTACGATTGAAGCTATTCTATCAAATTTTCCGGGATTAAGCAATCAAAACGAAGGCAGATTTAAGAAAAAACACTGTGATTTTTAATGCTGAAGTGAAAAGTTAACTTCCACTTTGAAAGACAGCTCCAAAAAAGTTGCA
>JAJQID010000233.1 GCA_021199405.1 Lachnospiraceae bacterium | reverse complement strand
GATGTGGACGCTGCCGAGGACCGGGAACTGTTTGATGAGATTCTGGAAAAGACACAGATTCCCAGAGCGGCCGGCGGCACTGTCTTTACTGCTGAGGAGGCTAAAGAGGTGGCTAATCGCCTGGGTTATCCGGTGCTGGTCAGACCCTCTTATGTACTGGGAGGCCAGGGCATGCAGATTGCCACCTGCGACCAGGAGATCGAGGAATTCATGGCCATCATCAACCGCATCGCACAGGATCATCCCATTCTGGTGGACAAGTACCTGATGGGCAAGGAAGTGGAGGTAGACGCGGTCTGCGACGGCACGGATATTTTAATTCCCGGTATCATGGAGCACATTGAGAGAACCGGCGTTCATTCCGGCGACTCCATCTCCGTCTATCCGGCACCCTCACTTACTCCCACAGTCAAGGAGAAGCTGGGTGAGTACACCAGACGGCTGGCCATGGCACTTCATGTGAAGGGCATGATCAACATCCAGTTCATCGTGATCGGTGAGGACGTGTATGTGATCGAGGTCAATCCCCGTTCCTCCCGGACCGTGCCCTATATCAGTAAGGTCACCGGCATTCCCATTGTGGATCTGGCCACCCGCGCCATTCTGGGGGAGACCATCCGGGAAATGGGCTATGAGCCCGGCATTCAGCCGGAGGCTCAGTATTTCGCCATCAAGATGCCGGTCTTTTCCTTTGAAAAAATCCGCGGTGCGGAGATCAGCCTGGGACCGGAGATGAAGTCCACCGGCGAGTGCCTGGGCATTGCCCCCACTTTTGAGGAGGCACTGTATAAGGCATTTTTAGGCGCCGGTGTTGACCTGCCGAAATACAAGCAGATGATCATCACGGTGAAGGACGCGGACAAGCCGGAAGCTGTGGAAATCGCCAAGCGCTTTGACAAGCTGGGCTATATTATTTACGCCACCAGAAGCACCGCCCGGGCGCTGCAGGAGGCGGGCATCAAGGCCAGAAAGGTCAATAAGATTCATCAGGAGTCGCCTACGGTCATGGACCTGATTCTCGGACACAAAATCGATCTGGTCATCGATACGCCCACCCAGGGGAGAAATAAGCACAGAGACGGTTTCCTGATCCGCCGTACCGCCATCGAGACCGGTGTGTACTGCATTACCGCGCTGGATACGGCCAACGCCTTGGTGACCAGTCTGGAGCATAAGCAGGAGGAGCTGCACCTGGTGGATATTGCCGAAATTTCGAGGTAAAGGTTCTTTGTTACAGTGCTTTCATCTCTCCGCTTTGCTTTGCAATGACTTTTGAATTGTGAACAGTAAGCAGAAATTCACAATATCTAGATTTAAGTATTGCAAAAAAACACAAGATGTAGTACACTGAAACAGCACCGATGAAGATGTCAGCAGGAGCGGTGACAGTGTGATCAATAAGTGTAAAAATATTATGGGGAGAAAGCAATGAAAATCATTAAAAGAAGCGGCACGGAGATGCAGTTTGATCTGGACAAGATCACCGCGGCGGTGGTCAAGGCCAATGACAGCGTGCCCGACGCGGAGAAGATGACGAAGGAGCAGATTGCCGTCATTTCCGCCAATATGCGCACCATCTGCGAGGGGCAGACCAGGGCGCTGAATGTGGAGGAGATTCAGGATCTGGTGGAGAATCAGATCATGAACCAGCGCGCCTTTTCTGTGGCGAGAAATTATATCACATATCGCTACAAGAGAGCTCTGGTCAGGAAATCCAATTCCACGGATCAGCAGATCTTAAGTCTGCTGGAGTTTGACAACGAGGAAGTCAAGCAGGAAAATTCCAACAAAAACCCTGCCGTCAACAGTGTACAGAGGGACTATATGGCGGGAGAGGTCAGCAAGGATATCACCAGGCGTTTTCTGCTTCCGCAGGATATTGTGGAGGCTCATGAGCAGGGCATTATTCATTTCCATGACGCGGATTATTTTGCCCAGCACATGCACAACTGCTGTCTGGTTAATCTGGAGGATATGCTGCAGAACGGCACCGTCATCAGTGAAGCCATGATTGAGAAGCCCCACAGCTTCTCTACGGCCTGTAACGTGGCGACACAGGCAGTGGCTCAGATTGCCAGCTCCCAGTACGGCGGACAGAGTATTTCCCTGGCTCATCTGGTGCCCTTCGTGCAGGTCAGCCGGGACAAGTACCGGCTGAAGGTGGCGGAGGAATTCGCGGCCAATGGGATTGAGGCGGATCAGGAGACCATCAATAAAGTGGCCGAGATGCGCGTGAAGGAGGAGGTCAAGCAGGGCGTTCAGATGATTCAGTATCAGGTAATCACCCTGATGACTACCAACGGGCAGGCTCCCTTTATCACGATTTTCATGTATTTGAATGAGGTGGAGGAGGGACAGACCAGAGACGATCTGGCCATGGTTATCGAGGAGGTGCTGCGCCAGCGCATTCAGGGCATCAAGAATGAAAAGGGCGTTTACATTACCCCTGCCTTCCCCAAGCTCATTTATGTATTGGAGGAAAATAATGTCCGCGAGGGCACGCCCTACTGGTATCTGACCCAGTTGGCCGCGGCCTGCACCGCCAAACGTATGGTGCCGGACTATATTTCAGAGAAAATCATGCTCCGCGACAAGATCGACAAAAACGGCGAGGGTCACTGCTACACCTGCATGGGCTGCCGTTCCTTCCTGACGCCTTACGTGGATCCGGAGACTGGCAAGCCCAAGTATTACGGACGCTTTAACCAGGGCGTGGTGACCATCAACCTGGTGGACGTGGCCTGCTCCTCCAACGGGGATATGAAGAAGTTCTGGGAGATTTTTGACGAGCGCCTGGATCTGTGCTACCGGGCGTTGATGTGCCGTCATAAGCGTCTGGAGGGGACACGCTCCGATGTGGCGCCGATCCTCTGGCAGCATGGCGCGCTGGCAAGACTGAAGAAGGGGGAGACTATCGACAAGCTTCTTCATGGCGGGTATTCCACCATCTCCTTAGGGTATGCCGGTCTGTGTGAGTGCGTCCGTTACATGACAGGTAAATCCCATACCGACCCGGCGGCCACTCCCTTTGCGCTGGAGGTCATGCAGCACATGAACGACGCCTGCGCCAGATGGAAAAAAGAGCAGAATATTGATTTCAGCCTGTACGGCACGCCTCTGGAGTCCACCACCTACAAGTTCGCCAAGTGCCTGCAGAAGCGCTTTGGCAAGATTCCGGGCGTCACGGACAAGAATTATATCACCAACAGCTACCATGTGCATGTGACGGAGGAGATCGACGCCTTTGAGAAGCTGAAATTCGAGGCGCAGTTCCAGAAGCTTTCTCCCGGCGGCGCCATCAGCTACGTGGAGGTGCCCAACATGCAGAATAACATCCCGGCGGTGCTCTCTGTCATGCAGTACATCTATGACAACATCATGTATGCGGAGCTGAACACCAAGAGCGACTACTGTCAGGTCTGCGGCTACACAGGAGAGATTCAGATTGTGGAGGAGGACGGCAAGCTCCTCTGGGAGTGCCCCAACTGCCATAACCGCGACCAGAACAAGATGAATGTGGCCCGCAGGACCTGCGGCTATATCGGCACTCAGTTCTGGAATCAGGGTCGTACACAGGAGATCAGGGAGAGGGTGCTGCATCTGTAGGGGGGTTCTCTTGAGTATGAAAAATTACAATTCAACAGCTGGTATAACAATTCAACAGCTGGTATAGAGTAT
>JAJQID010000289.1 GCA_021199405.1 Lachnospiraceae bacterium | reverse complement strand
GGTATCAGCTGGAGCAGTTTACGGGCATGCAGGTAGATAAAATCAACGTCTTTGTCGAAGGCGTTAAAGTGATTGATTAAGGAGGATGTGCGACGGATGAATACGATTGACGCACAGCTCTTTGCCAAAATGTTTTTGGCGGGCGCGAAGAATTTAGAGAGCAAGAAGGAGTGGATCAATGAACTGAATGTGTTCCCTGTTCCTGACGGCGATACCGGTACCAATATGACCATGACGATCATGTCCGCAGCCAGGGAAATCGCGGACATTGACGAGCCCAACCTGGAGAATCTTTCCAAGGCCATTTCCTCCGGCTCCCTGCGCGGCGCCAGGGGCAATTCAGGTGTGATCCTTTCTCAGCTTTTCCGGGGCTTCACCAAAGCCATCCGGGATAAGGAAGCGATAGATGTGCCTCTGATGGCGACAGCTCTGGAAAAAGCGGTAGAGACCGCGTACAAGGCTGTAATGAAGCCGAAGGAAGGCACGATTTTAACGGTAGCAAGAGGAGTCAGCGAGAAGGCAAGAGAGCTTGCCGATGGTGGCTGTGAGGATATGGCCGAGCTTCTGGCAGCGATTCTGGCAGAGGCAGAGGTCGTTCTGGAGCAGACTCCGGAGCTTCTCCCGGTATTAAAGCAGGCCGGCGTGGTGGATTCCGGCGGGCAGGGCTTTGTGGAGGTCTTAAGAGGCTGGAATGACGCGTACAATGGCGTGGAGATCGACTATACTCTGGAGGAGCCTGTTTTAACCGCGGCGAAAACAGAGCAGGTGCAGGAGGAAGCGGACATCAAGTTCGGCTACTGCACGGAGTTCATTATTCTGCTGGAACGCCCGCTCCATTCCAGGCAGGAGAAGGATCTGAAGGAGTTTCTGGAATCCATAGGTGATTCCATTGTCATGGTGGCAGATGATGATATCGTGAAGGTTCATGTGCACACCAATGACCCGGGGCTTGCTCTGCAGAGAGCCCTGACCTATGGTCAGCTTTCCAATATGAAGATTGACAACATGCGGCTGGAGCATAAGGAGACCTTATTTAAGAAAGCGGAAAAGGAGGCGGCTGAGAAGTCCGCCGCTCAGGCACCTGAGGAACCCCGCAAGGAGGTTGGCTTTATCGCTGTTTCCGTAGGGGACGGCCTGAATGAGATATTTGAAAGCCTTGGCGTAGACCGGATGATCACCGGCGGTCAGACCATGAATCCTTCCACGGAGGATATTCTGGAGGCTGTTGACGCGGTAAACGCGGAGCATATTTTTATCCTGCCCAATAATTCCAATATCATTCTGGCAGCCAATCAGGCAAAGAGCCTGGTGAAGGATAAGGATATCATTGTCATTCCTACAAAGACCATTCCGCAGGGAATTACTGCCATGATCAGCTTCGTCCCGGAGATGTCCGTTGAGGAGAATGTGGCGAATATCACTGCGGAGATTGGCGAGGTGAAAACCGGTGAGGTCACTTATGCTGTCCGCGATACCACCATTGATGATAAGGAGATCAAATGCGGCGATTATATGGGAATTGACGGAAAGACTGTTCTTTCAGTGGGTGCGGATGTGATGCAGGTGACTCTGGAAATGGTGAACGCCATGGTGGATGAGAATACCGAGCTGATCAGCCTGTATTATGGAAGCGACGTCAGTTCCGAGGACGCCCAGGAGCTGCTGGACAGGATCAGTGAGCTTCATGCCGACTGTGACGTGGAGATGCAGCGCGGAGGTCAGCCGATCTATTATTATATTGTTTCCGCTGAATAAAAGGTTATATGAAGCGAGCCGGTCAGGAAAGATTTTGTTTTCGCTGCCGGTTTGGTTCTGATATAAAAACAGATCGTTTTTGAAATATGAACAGCTGCCCGGAACTGACGAAAATCTGTTCCGGGCGTTTTGATGGTACAGAAAACCAGGTGAGAACACCCACAGGGTGCTCTGTGAGGAAATCCGTGTATCATATTTTTTGTGGAGGTGGCTTCATGCAGCTTACGGATTCTGTAAAGACTCTGAAAGGGGTGGGAGATAAGACCGCGAAGCTTTTTGCCAAACTGAATATTTTGACTTTGCGGGATCTGCTGCATGATTTTCCCAGAGATTATGATGTGTTGGAGCCGGTCAGTACCATTGACAGTCTGGTGTGTAAAAGAAGGGCAGTGATCTGCGGGCAGGTCATTTCTGCGAAGCCGGCCCGCACCAGGTCAGGAAAGAGCCTGCTGACGCTCTCTGTGCGGGATCATACAGGGATGCTCGCCATCCTGTTTTTTAATCAGCCCTATTTACTGCAGAAATGCAGGCCGGGAAGCTTTTATTATTTTCGCGGCGCGGTGAAGGAGAGCGGAAGAGGACTTTCCATGGAACAGCCTGTGATTTATACCCGGGAGGAGTATGAGGGTCTTCTGGGTGCGGTCTGGCCTGTTTATGGGCTGACAAAGGGGCTGACCAATCGTATGGTTACTTCCTGCATTCGGCAGACGCTGGAGATGGTGGAGCTGCCGGAGGAATATCTTCCGGAATATATTCTGAAGGAGGAGGGACTCTGCGGCCTGCGGGAGGCTTATAAGGGGATTCATTTCCCGGGGAATTTTGAGGAGGCGGCGCAGGCCAGAAAACGGCTGGTTTTTGACGAGTTATTTTTATTTACATATATGGTCAGGCGTCAGAAGGGGTATTCGGAGCGAATCTCCAATTCGTATCCCATGCCCCGGGGAGGCGCGGTAAAGAAGCTGCTGGAAGAGCTGCCCTATGAATTGACAAAGCCGCAGAAGCGAACTCTTCAGGAGGTGCTGACTGATCTGGCATCCCCCTATACCATGAACCGGCTGATCCAGGGGGACGTGGGCAGTGGAAAGACCATCATCACTCTGCTGGCTTTATTGCAATGTGTGGAGAACGGGTATCAGGGCGCCCTGATGGCTCCCACAGAGGTGCTGGCCAAACAGCACATGGAAAATTTCAGTAAAATGACGGAGGAGTATCAGCTGCCCTTCCGACTGGTTCTGCTGACTGGCTCTCTGACTGCAGCACAGAAACGGGAGGCTTACCGACAGATTTCGGAGGGAGAGGCCAATGTGGTCATTGGCACCCATGCTCTGATTCAGGAAAAGGTGGTGTACAGAAAGCTGGCGCTGGTGATCACGGATGAGCAGCATCGTTTTGGCGTCCGCCAGAGGGAGATGCTGGGGCAGAAGGGCGGCTGCCCCCATGTGCTGGTGATGAGCGCCACCCCCATTCCCAGAAGTCTTGCCATTATTCTGTATGGAGATCTGAATCTGTCTGTCATCGATGAGTTACCGGTGGGGAGACTGCCCCGCAAAAACTGTGTGGTAACCACGGCTGCCCGTCCCGCCTCCTGGCGTTTCCTGGAAAGGGAGGTGCGCAAAGGCCATCAGGCTTATGTGATCTGTCCCATGGTGGAGCCTGGGGAGAGGGAGGATTCTCAGCTGGAAAATGTGGTGGACTACAGTCAGAACCTGCGGGAGGTATTACCTCCGGAAATCAGGATCGCTTATCTTCATGGCAGGATGAAGCCGACGCAGAAGCAACAGATCATGGAAGCTTTTTATGCCCATGAAATTGATATTCTGGTCTCAACCACGGTCATTGAGGTGGGGATCGATGTCCCCAATGCCACGGTCATCATGGTGGAAAACGCGGAACGCTTCGGCCTGGCGGCCCTGCATCAGCTCCGGGGT
>JAJQID010000092.1 GCA_021199405.1 Lachnospiraceae bacterium | reverse complement strand
ATTCTCTTCCGGTCGGACTCCCATGTCCGCAGAGAACTGACATCCACATGAAGCATATCAGCGAAAGGTTTCTTATTCATCCCCAGCCTCATACGGTATTCCCTGATCTGTCGTCCCTGACCATTGTACAGGAACAGGTTATACTCGTCCAGAAAGTCTGTCGCCGGCACCTGATAAAGCGCGGCCAGCCTGTCCACGATTTCCTTCGGATAATAATCCACATATCCCGCCTCAAAATCCATGTACATGCCCCGGCTGATACCAATCCTCTCAGCCACTTCCTTCTGCATCAGACCCATATGATGTCTGCACCAGCGCAGGCGGTCCGGCACATTCCGGATTTCCTCATAGCTGTGATACTGGCGGTTGAATATCTGCGCATCCAGAAGCCTGCGCGGTGCGATCAGGCGAAAGCTGTGAATACACAGTGGCGCATATCGAAGCACTCCGTCTTCAGTGCGGCACATCAGGAAATTGGTCTCCGAGAACTGCGCGCACACCCTCCATACCGGACCTCCACCTGAAAAAGAGGACTCTTTTCCACTCAAAAACCCTTCTGTGAGCGGATAGCATTTTCAATACACCGGCAGGCATAAGTGGCCAGCTTCCCCCGCCCGGCGTCAAAGGTATTGACGGCCTTCATCAGCCCCAGTATTCCGATGGAAATATAGTCCTCCGCCTCCTGCTGGGAGCTCTGATATTTTCTCGCTATGTGGGCCACTAACCGGAGGTTGTGCATGATCAGTTTCTCCCTTGCAAGTCTGGCCGCCTCCTCATCCTCCCCCTTAAGAAGCGCAAGACAGCGCGACTCCTCGTCAGGAGAAAGAGGCTGTAGAAAGGTCTGCATTTCAGCCTCCAAAAAACCCTTTCTACCAGTTTATGTGACAAAAAAGGATTAGTGCCTTTCCGAATTTTTTACTTTCTTATTTTCTTTTGCAGCCAGTCCTTCCCGTCCACAAAGCGGGATACGATAAAGGAAGCCACATAATCCCCCGCCGCGTTGACCATGGTGGCGGGCGGATCGATCAGATTGGCCAGGGCGATGGAAATGGGATAGGCCACGGCAAGCTGATCCGGGAAAAAGATGGTGCACAGCACCAGGTCACCGGTTCCGCCGCCGCCCGGGATGCCGGACATGGCCACGGAAGAAAACACCGCCACCACAATTGCCATGATCGCTCTGCCGGTTCCGAAATCCATACCGAAAATGCCGAACAGGAAGGCCACCTTCACAATAGCGCCCATGGCCGAGCCATCCATGTGCATGGTGGCACCCAAAGGCAGCACAATCTCAGAGACATCTTTTGAAATGCCGGTATCCTCGGCGGCCTCCATGTTGGTGGGAATGGTGGCCACGGAGGAGCAGGTGCCGAAGGACACCGCCGCCGGGGCAAACAGATGACTGAACATCACCTTCGCCGCTCCCTTTCCTCCTCCAAACCGGGCATAAATCGGGGAGGAAATCAGCATATAGACAAAGCATACCACATAATAAATGATCAATGTGCGTCCATAATCACCGATCAGCTCCGGTCCATAGGTGGCTACCAGGCAGGCAAAAAAGCCGAAAAAGCCAATGGGCGCATAATAAGTAATAATCTTGACCACCTTCATAATGCATTTGGACAGATCAGCGAGGAATTTGGCAGTCATCGTCTCCGGGCCGCCTGCCATCTGGATGCCGAAGCCGAAAAGTATGGCGGCCACAATCAGAGGTAAAATCGCCTTACGGCTCCACAACTCCGCAAAGTCCGGCTTGGTCAGAAAGTTCACAATCATCTCCGCGATGCTCAGTCCTTCCTCCACCTCGCCTTCCACGATCTCATAGGTTCCAGTGGTCAGCGGAAAGATACGGACGACCACATACATCAACAGGGAAGCAATGGCCGCGGTAATGAGAAACGTAACCACCGTGGTGCCCAGCACCCTTCCAGCCCGGCCCACGCCGGTCATATTGGCAATGGCCGAGGCGATAGAGCAGAACACCATGGGCACCACCACACAGAACATCAGATTGATGAAAATAGTGCCCAGCGGTTCCAGGACAGTGGCTCCCGGCCACACCGCGCCGACAATACAGCCGGCCACAATGCCGATGATCATGGAAATAATAAACCAGTAATTTTTTAAGATTTTTTTGACAGACATGAGCGTTCTCCTTTTTGGTTTGATTGGTACTTATTAATATATTCGCCTAATTGTGCAATGTAAATTGCATGTAATGCTTGAAACATTGCAAAAAGTGCTATACAATACAAAAGAGGAGAAAACGATATGAGCAAAACAGAACTTTTTAACCGCGAGGGCTATCTGCGGGAGAATTACCGCTATTTTCATCTGCGGGACACCGCGGGACAGGAACGGGATTTTCATTTTCATGAGTTTGACAAGGTTGTGATTCTGCTTTCCGGCAAAGTAGACTATTCCGTGGAGGATGTGACTTACACACTAAAGCCCTGGGATGTGCTGCTGGTAAAGCACCATACCATACATAAGGCCCTGATCGACCAGACCGAGCCCTACGAGAGAGTGATTCTTTATCTGGACAGAAATTATTTTGACAGACTTATGCCCCAGGCAGAGCTGTTTCAGTGCTTTGAGACAGCGGATCGAAAAAGGCAATATCTGTTTACACCGGATACAAGACAACGAAAAATACTGAAAGAAACGCTGAATGCCTGTGAACAGGCGGCAGCGGAAGAAGAGATCGGCACCCAGGCCATGCAGGACACCCTCATGATTCAGCTTTTGGTCCAAATCAACCGAATCAGCGTACAGGGAGCGGTCAAAGCACAACATGGCGAGGCGCAGACTGACAAACGGATTGCCGCGGCTCTTTCCTATATCAATGAAAATCTCACCCGCGAGCTGAACGTGGATGAGATTGCAGAACAGGTTTTCTTAAGCCGTTATCATTTCATGCGGCTTTTTAAGGCGCAGACCGGCGTCACGGTTCACGCCTATATCCGGCAGAAGCGCCTTTTATACGCCTCCCGGCTGATTCGCGAGGGCATGTCCGCCGCTGAGGCCGCTTCCGGAAGCGGTTTTTCGGACTATTCCAGCTTTCACCGCGCCTTCAGGGACTGCTTCGGCATAAGCCCGGGACAGTTGAAGGGTCAGGGACGCGCTTAGGAACTCTCTCGAAATAATATGCCCATCCTGATTCCTAAATAATCCCGGCCCGAATCTTCGTCTCCAGAATCCTCAGCACACTCTCCTCAATCCTCTCCCGGCTGATCTGGCCGGTCTCCACGGCCTCGATCACTCCCTGAGCGGCCTCCTGCAGATTCTCCGGCATGAGAATCATATCTACCCCCGCCTGAATGGCCATCACCGCGGCCTCCGCCGAGGTATATCGGTCGGTAATCGCCTCCATCTGCATGGAATCAGTGATGATCAGACCGTCAAAGCCCAGGTCATTTCTCAGGATACCGATCATGGTCCCGGAGAGGGTGGCCGGAAGGTCATCGCCCGTCACCTGAGGCACTGAGATATGCCCAACCATGACGAAATCCGCCCCTGCGCTGATACCGCCCTCAAAGGGCAAAAATTCCACCTCTTCCAGCTCCTCCAGCGTCTTATCCAGCTCCGTATAGCCTTCATGGCTGTCCGTAGCCGTATCCCCATGCCCTGGAAAATGCTTCAGCATACACAAAATGCCCCCGTCATGAAAGCCCTGCACCG
>JAJQID010000007.1 GCA_021199405.1 Lachnospiraceae bacterium | reverse complement strand
GTGTGCGGATCAAATTCCAGATCCTGTATTTTTCCCAGCTTTTTGCAATCCTTTATATCAATCACTTCTTTATTTTTTAATTCTGAAAATAACATGTCAAAGAATCTCTTTTTCTTTATTGTATGCCTCCACGTATAAATTTGAGCAATCAAACCATACTAAAAAATAAGGCGGCAGTCATGATTGGCCATATTGGAAATCATCATTCCAGGATTTCGATACGGACTGTCAGGCGGCTGCCATAATACAAAAGACAGCGTCGATGCAGGGATATAACCTATCCCCTGTACCGGCGCTGTCTGAATCAGAGCTGCATATAGCCAAATCCGGGAGGAACTAATGGGAAAAGTAGAAATCTGCGGCGTCAACACCGCCAAATTACCTTTACTGGCACAGGAGGAGAAGGACGTTCTTTTTGAGCAGATCGCCATGGGCGACCAGGCTGCCCGCGAAAAATATATTGAGGGAAATCTGCGCCTGGTTTTAAGCGTAATCAAACGCTTTTCCACCTCCGAAGAAAACGTGGACGATCTGTTTCAGATCGGCTGTGTGGGTCTGATTAAGGCAATTGATAATTTCGACAGATCTCTGGGAGTTAAGTTCAGCACATACGCTGTACCTATGATCATGGGCGAGATACGACGATATTTGAGGGATGGCGGTTCTATCAGAGTCAGCCGTTCCCTGAAGGATATTGCCTACCGGGCCATGCAGGCAAGAGAATCTATGATGGGCAATTCTCAGAAAGAGCCCACCGTAGAAGAAATTGCCACGGAAATCGGCATTCCAATGGAGGATGTGGTCTACGCCCTGGACGCCATCCAAAGTCCGGTCAGTCTCTATGACCCCATTTATAGTGACGGCGGCGATACTCTCTATGTCATGGATCAGATCAGCGACAAAAAAAATAAAGAAGAAAACTGGATTGAGCACATCACCTTAAGTGAGGCCATGGGACGTTTGAACGACCGGGAAAAGGAAATCATCACACTGCGTTTCTTTGAAGGGAAAACGCAGATGGAGGTTGCGGACTATATCGGCATTTCTCAGGCGCAGGTGTCAAGGCTGGAGAAGAATGCGCTGAAGAGTATGCGGCAGTATCTGGGGTGATAGCATGATGCCTTCATAGATTAAGGCTTACCAGAAATCTGTGAATTTTATCAGAAATTCATTTTAAAATATCAATTTCTGAAGTTCTTAATTACCTTTCCCGAATATCCTTGACTTCCCCGCAATCTGTATATGATAATGTATAAAAACATCAGGAGGTACTCCCCGTGAAATTTGAAATCACAAACGACAGTATCTATTTTACGCGGGCAGGCGAAGTAGTTCGTCTTTCCGCCGCCGGGTCGGACAGTATCCGCCTCCAGGCATCGCCATCCTGCGACATCAAAGAACTGAATTATACGTTAACGCCCCTGTCCGTGCCGTCAACAGCGCAGATAATGGATCATAAAGCAGTTCTTGAGACAGGCTCTCTTCGGGCGGAAATTTTTGAAAACGGCCGGGTAATCTTTTATTACAAAGGAAAACAAATCCTGAGAGAAAAAGCGGAGCTTACTTTTGATGCCAAAATCCGTTATTATCGAAACAAAGCGAGCGGATTGTGGAGCGCACGGGTCACCTTTGATCCGAATGAGGGAGAACACTTTTACGGTCTTGGGCACGAGGCCACCGGCTGTTTTGACCTGAAGGGCTGTACGATAGATTTGCAGCATGTAAACGCGAAGGCAACCGTCCCCTTCGTATATTCCTCCCTGGGCTATGGCTTTTTGTGGAATATGCCCTCCACCGGCAGGGCGGAGCTTGCGAACAACCGTACCCGCTGGACCAGCGACGCGGCAAAGCAGATAGATTATGTAGTGATTGGCGGAACACCGTCAGCGGTTGCCGGCACCCTGGCTGATCTCACCGGCCACGCTCCCCAAATGCCCTATTGGGCCACCGGCTTCTGGCAGTGCCGTCTGCGCTATGAAACACAGGAGCAGGTGCTGGAAGTCGCCCGCAGGTACAAAGAGCTTGGCATCCCGCTGTCCGTAATTGTCATTGATTATTTTCACTGGACGGAGCAGGGCGATTATAGATTTGACCCCAGATACTGGCCGGATCCGAAAGCCATGACAGACGAACTTCACGATATGGGGGTAAAGCTGATGGTCTCCATGTGGCCCACCATCAATGAACACAGTGAGAATTACCGCCGGATGCTGGATGAAAATATGCTCATCCGCACCGTAAGCGGCTCGAACCGGCTGTTTGAATTTTATGGACCTCAGGCGGAAATCGACCCCACAAATCCTAAAACCCGGGAATTTGTCTGGAACCGTCTGAAGGAAAACTATATTGACAATGGAGTGGATTGCCTGTGGTTTGACGAAGCGGAGCCGGAAATTCATCCTGAGCATTTTGACAATCTGATCCTGCATGCCGGAAACGGCGATGAGGTCGGGCTGCTTTACCCCTACTACTATTCCAGGCTGGTCTATGATGGGATGAAGGCCATGGGCAGAGATGACGTGGTAACGCTCTCCAGGTGCGCGTACCTGGGAATACAGAAATTTGGGACTTTAGTCTGGTCCGGTGACATTCCTTCCACCTTTGAAAGTCTTGCCGCTCAGGTAAAGTCCGGGCTGAATATGGCCATGTGCGGAATCCCCTGGTGGACCACCGATATCGGAGGCTTTTACGGGGGCAACACGGAATCTGACGAATTCCGGGAGCTGATTGTGCGCTGGTTCCAATATGGGGTCTTCTGTCCTGTTCTGCGGCTTCACGGAAATCGTGACGGCCACGACAGAACCCGGGATATCATAGAACCCACCGGCGGCGACAATGAGCTCTGGAGCTTTGGTGAACAAAACTTTGAGCTTCTCACGGAGCTTGTCCTGCTAAGAGAACGGCTTCGCCCTTACATATTCTCCCAGATGACAAAAGCGTCAGAAACGGGAATTCCCGTGATGCGGCCCATGTTTTTTGATTATCCCGATGACGAAATCTGCTATTCCCTGGGCGAGCAGTACATGTTTGGCGATGATATTTTATTTGCCCCCGTTGTCCGACAGGGACAAACTGAAAAGAATGTTTATCTGCCCGCAGGAAAATGGATATTCACCCAGGATAAATCCGTTTATGAGGGGGCCGGATTTTATACCGTTTCTGCTAAAATAAATGAGATTGCCGCATTTGTAAAAGAAAATGCTGAAATCATTACCGTCTTTTAAAACGGCAGAAAGCAGACAAAGAACCCGGAGAAGCAGCAAACTTCTCCGGGCATCAAACCCACTCTTTTACTTTTACACAGTATTTTCAGCTTGGTCTCTGTATGTCAATAATATCTTCTCAAAAAACTGTAAAACCCCATCCTCCACTGCAAACTGCTCCAACTCGTCCTCCACCAGGTCATAATAATATTTCCCTGTTTTCATTTCAATGGACATACTGTCCAGCGGAAAGCCCTTTTCCCTGATTGCGCTGTGAGGAACATCCGTCAACAGAAACTTTTCACTCTCCATGGAAGGGTCCATGGCTTCATAAATATGCGCTTCATCCATAACAAAGCAGATTGCATTTCTGTATGTCGCCGTCAGAATTCCGTACTGTTTTACCAGTCCCGCATAATATTCCTGCATTTCCTCATCCGACAGATAATTTCCATTGACCGAGCGTACATGGACTCCCGGCTGCACCTCATCCGGAAC
>JAJQID010000070.1 GCA_021199405.1 Lachnospiraceae bacterium | reverse complement strand
TTGCTGATGGCTTCCTGATGAGAGCCGGAGAAAGCGGTAAACACCAGATCTCCGGCGTAGGGACTGCGCTCGTTGACCCGCATGCCTGTCAACTGCTCGTATTTATTTTTGATCTTATTGATATCGGAAAAATCCAGGCCGCTCTCCACGCCGTGAGTGACCATGTTCATGGCAAGGGTCACAATATCCACGTTCCCTGTGCGCTCCCCGTTTCCGAACAGGGTTCCCTCTACCCGGTCCGCGCCGGCCAGCACGCCGAACTCCGCGTCAGAGATTCCACTTCCTCTGTCATTGTGGGGATGGACGCTCAGAACCACAGAATCTCTGTATTTCAAGTGCTTGTGAATGTACTCGATCTGGCTGGCAAACACATGGGGCATGGCAATCTGCACTGTGGTAGGAATATTGATGATCACCTTCCAGTCCGGGGTGGGCTTCCACACGTCCAGCACCGCATTGCATACCTCCAGGGCGTAATCCACCTCTGTTCCCGGAAAGCTCTCCGGGCTGTATTCAAAGATAAAATTTCCCTCCGTCTCATCCGCCAGATCCTTCAACAGCTTCGCGCCGTCCACAGCAATCTGTAAAATTTCCTCCTTGCTCTTTTTGAATACCTGCTCTCTCTGAGCCACCGAGGTGGAATTGTACAGGTGAATCACCGCTCTGGGCGCACCCTTCACCGCCTCAAAGGTCTTCCTGATAATATGCTCCCTGGCCTGAGTCAGCACCTGAATGGTCACATCCTCGGGAATCATATTATTTTCAATCAATGCCCTGGTAAACTGATACTCCGTGTCGGATGCAGCCGGGAAGCCAATCTCAATCTCCTTGAAGCCAATCTCCACCAGCATCTTGAAAAATTCCAGCTTCTCCTGTAAGCCCATGGGTTCCACCAGTGCCTGATTGCCGTCCCTTAAATCCACGCTGCACCAGATAGGCGCTTTCTCTATCGTGTCCTTATGCACCCAGTCGTATGTCACCTCCGGGGGCATAAAATAAGATCTTCCATATTTCTCCTGTACGTTCATTGTATGTCATTTCCTTCCTGATTTTTCTAAAAACCTCTGCTCCAGCTTTGCGGGTACCGCCACAAAGCGCTCAATTACTTCACACTGCTGTGTGTCAATTCCTAAATGATGTTTTTTTCACAATGGCTATCCTAACACCGTCTATTGCGGAAAACAAGGGACTTTTTTAATCAAGTTTATTGATTTATTTTAATTTTTAAAAATAAGCCCTGAGCGAAACAATTCTGCCCAGGGCCTACGTCTTCGTCTATGATATCTCTTCTACATATCCGCCGTTCCGAACTCACTCAGCTCCAGCCCCTTATTTCTCTCCAGCGTCATCCCCACGCTCCATGGATTGACAAACAACAGCAGCGGATTGCCCTTCAGGTCCCGGATCTTCTTCATATCGGAGGTCCCCGTCAGCTTATCCAGATCCACATCCTTATTCACCACCCAGCGGATGTGCTCATAAGGCAGATTCTCCAGAATAATCTCCACGTTATACTCCTTCTCCAGGCGGAATTTCAGCACATCGAACTGCAGCACGCCCACCACGCCCACAATGATCTCCTCCATGCCGGTATTGAATTCCTGAAAAATCTGAATGGCGCCCTCCTGAGCGATCTGACTGATTCCCTTGATGAACTGCTTGCGCTTCATGGTATCCACCTGACGGACTCTGGCAAAATGCTCCGGCGCGAAGGTGGGAATGCCCTCATAGCGAAACTCCTCCCTGGGCATGCAGAGCGTATCTCCGATGGAAAAAATGCCCGGGTCAAACACACCGATAATATCCCCGGCATAGGCCTCGGTCAGGATGGTACGGTCATTGGCCATCAGCTGCTGGGGCTGACTCAGGCGCAGTACCTTGCCTCCCTGCACATGGCGCACCTCCATGGAGGCGTCAAACTTCCCGGAGCAGATGCGCATAAAGGCGATTCTGTCCCGGTGCGCCTTATTCATATTGGCCTGAATCTTAAACACAAAGGCGGAAAAGCCGTCCCTGTCCGGGTCAATGACGCCGGCGTCAGATTTTCTCGGCAAAGGCGGCGTGGTCATCTGTAAAAAATGCTGTAAAAAGTCCTCCACGCCAAAATTGGTCAGAGCGGATCCGAAAAAGACCGGCGTCAGCTTCCCTGCCTGCACCTGCTCTAAGTCAAATTCCGCGGCGGCCCCGTCCAGAAGCTCAATTTCATCCAAAAGCTTCTGCGCCGCCTCCTCCCCGATGGCACTGCTCAGACTGTCCTGATTCTCCACGGACACAATCTCCACTTCGCCTTCCCTGGTGCCCTTCTCCGTGTGGGAAAATTTCATGATCTGTTTTTTCTCCCGGTCATAGACGCCCTGAAAGCCCTTTCCGGAGCCGATGGGCCAGTTGATGGGACAGGTTGCGATGCCCAACTCCTTCTCAATGTCATCCAGCAGGTCAAAGGTGTCGTTGGCGTCCCGGTCCATCTTATTGATAAAGGTAAAAATCGGAATCCCCCGCATGCCGCAGACCTTGAACAGCTTCCGGGTCTGGGCCTCCACGCCCTTGCTGCCGTCGATCACCATGACCGCGGAATCCGCCGCCATCAGGGTACGGTAGGTATCCTCCGAGAAATCCTGATGCCCGGGCGTATCCAGAATATTGATGCAGAAGCCGTCGTACTCAAACTGCAGCACCGAGGAGGTCACGGAAATTCCCCTCTGCTTCTCAATCTCCATCCAGTCGCTGACCGCGTGTCTGGCGGTGGCCTTGCCCTTCACACTGCCCGCCAGATTGATGGCGCCGCCGTAGAGCAGAAATTTCTCCGTCAGAGTTGTCTTACCCGCGTCCGGGTGTGAAATGATGGCAAAGGTTCTTCTTCTGTTGATTTCGCTGGTATAGGTTCCCACGTTGCTGCCTCCGAATTTTCCATGTTAAGGGGCCAGACCTTTGGTTCGGGGTCTGGCCCCTTTTTCCTTCTTCTCATTCACTTTAATATACAGTATCTGCATTTTATTGTCAAATCAATCTGGAAAAATATAGTCCCGGATATCGTCTGTAAAAATATCGTCTTAGTCACGGCAATTCTTTCCATACCGAAGGCAACCCGGCCATATTTTGCGAATCACTCGTCCTCTCCAAAAATCACATTAAAATAGTCATACACAAACACATTTGAGGAGTAGGACAGCTTATTGGACACCACTGCTTTCATATTTTTTAAATACTCCTCCTCCACCTCCACTCCCTCATTGGGAATAAATTCCCCCGTGGCTGCATAATATCTTCCCTCGGAGGTGATAAAGCTGTGATTAGGCCAGATCACCATAGGCTCCGCGTCTGAGAACACGTCCCGCCCCACCAGCAGCTTGGAATCATACTCTATCCCGAACAAATTCAGCAGCGTGGGAAGGATGTCCACAGACATGGTGGGAGTATCCACCGTGATATTCTGCCCCTCAATGCTGCCGGACCAGATGATCAGCGCCGACTTGTCCCGCGTAAAGAAATCGTAGGAATCCACCTGATACAGGTCCTTTAAATAATCCTCGCTGTTGCCGTAGCTGGTGCTCTTCGCCAGCCCGTAGGGATAATGGTCCGTGCAGATCACAATCACCATGTCATCTGCAATTCCTTTCTCCTCCAGCGTTTCCACCAGAGTGGTCAGCGCCCTTTCCAGCTCCATCTGGTAGCAGAAATAATAGAGAGTCGTGTCCTTATAGG
>JAJQID010000285.1 GCA_021199405.1 Lachnospiraceae bacterium | reverse complement strand
GTGTGAAACCTGCAATGAAGATCCCCGTATGGCTGTGAACAGAATTATATGGCTACAGGGCTCTGATGCAGGTAATTATACAGCATCAAAAATTTAAGAAAGAAAGAGGAAGACCAAGATGGCAATTGATTTGACAAAGTATGGCATCACCGGCACCACGGAGATCGTGTACAATCCCTCCTATGAGTTTTTGTATGAGGAAGAGATGAAGCCGGAGCTGACAGGTTATGAGGTTGGCCAGCTGACTGAGCTGGACGCTGTAAACGTAATGACCGGTATCTACACAGGACGTTCTCCCCAGGACAAGTACATTGTAATGGATGAGAATTCCAAAGACACCGTTTGGTGGACCACCCCTGAGTATAAGAATGACAACCATCCCATGAGTGAGGATGTCTGGGCTCAGGTAAAGACCATTGCGCAGAAAGAGCTCTGCAATAAGAGACTGTTTGTAGTGGATGCATTCTGCGGCGCCAACAAGGACACCCGCATGGCTGTTCGCTTCATCATGGAAGTGGCTTGGCAGGCTCATTTCATCAAGAATATGTTCATCCAGCCCTCTGCTGAGGAGCTTGAGAACTTTGTACCTGATTTCACCGTTTACAACGCTTCCAAGGCGAAGGTGGAGAATTATAAGGAGCTGGGTCTGAATTCTGAGACCTGTGTGGCCTTCAATATCACCAGCCGTGAGCAGGTCATCATCAACACCTGGTACGGCGGCGAGATGAAGAAGGGTATGTTCTCCATGATGAACTACTATCTGCCGCTGAAGGGCATCGCTTCCATGCACTGCTCTGCCAACACCGATATGAACGGTGAGAATACCGCCATCTTCTTCGGTCTGTCCGGTACTGGCAAGACCACCCTTTCCACGGATCCCAAGAGACTGCTGATCGGTGATGACGAGCACGGCTGGGATGACAACGGTGTGTTCAACTTTGAGGGCGGCTGCTATGCCAAGGTGATCAATCTGGACAAGGATTCCGAGCCCGACATCTACAATGCCATCAAGCGCAACGCTCTGCTGGAGAACGTGACTGTAGATGAAAACGGCAAGATCGATTTCGCTGACAAGAGCGTAACCGAGAATACCCGTGTGTCCTACCCGATCAACCACATTGAGAATATTGTACGTCCTGTGTCCTCCGCTCCGGAAGCCAAGAACGTGATTTTCCTGTCTGCGGACGCTTTCGGTGTTCTGCCTCCGGTATCTATTCTGACTCCTGAGCAGACCCAGTATTACTTCCTGAGCGGCTTTACCGCGAAGCTGGCAGGTACTGAGCGCGGCATTACCGAGCCCACCCCCACCTTCTCCGCATGCTTCGGCCAGGCCTTCCTGGAGTTGCATCCCACCAAATATGCTGAGGAGCTGGTTAAGAAGATGGAGAAGAGCGGAGCCAAGGCTTATCTGGTCAACACCGGCTGGAACGGCACCGGCAAGCGTATTTCCATCAAGGATACCCGCGGTATTATCGATGCGATCCTGAACGGCGATATCAAGACTGCACCGACCAAGACTCTGCCGATCTTCAACTTTGAGATTCCGACTGAGCTGACCGGCGTTGACACCAACATCCTTGATCCTCGCGACACCTACGCGGATGCTTCTGAGTGGGAGGCGAAGGCTGATGATCTGGCAGGCCGTTTCATCAAGAACTTCAAGAAGTATGAGAGCAACGCAGCCGGCAAGGCGCTGGTTGCAGCAGGTCCTCAGAAATAAGATTTGAGTGATGGATTGAGTATTTTTTGCTCAAGATGTAAATCACATACAAAAGAAAAGGAGCACCCCGACGCGGTAACGCGAAGGGGTGCTTTAAGGTTTGCTTACTATTCATAGTAACATTAGAAAAACCAGAATGGGACCTCTGCCGATTGACTCCTAGCCAAGGCCAGGTGGGTGACCGCAGCATGCACTTTTGCCTTCCCCTGCACAAGGATAAATCCGGAGGCCTGACAGCTGTACAGCGATATAGGAATCCCGTTTAAAGTAGTTGTAGGTTCAAAAAAAGCAGAAGCCGTTTGCCATTCTGGCTGTTCATATTATATACAATTTCAAGAAGAAAAACAACTCCCAATTTTATACATTTAGGTTACATATTTGAAAAAAACCGGACATAGCTTATATCAAAGACAAGTCCGGGGGAGAATATGCGAAAATACAAAAACAGCAGGGAACTGAAGGCTCATTTCAGGCGTGTACGTCTGAGATGGGCTTTTTGGCTGCTGCTCGCGGCAGGTCTGATTATTTTTGCGGGAATAAAGACCGGCAGAAATCAGAAGTCCGGGGAATCTCAGGAGCCTGAGGAGATCGGGACCTCCATTGTGGAAATCACCATTGAGGATATTGAACGCCTGACAGAAAGTCCGGATATCAGAGTACTCATACAGGCTGGAAATTACGCTGGGATTTATCATTCTTCCGTGACAGTCAGTTTCCCATCCGGTGGGTATTTGCTTTTATATCGGAATGGGGGCTGGACGAAGAAGGAACTGTCCGCGGGGGAGGCTGTCACGATGGCGGTCAGCGGCGGCGATTATCAGCTGAGCGGCGATATGATGGCTGTTTTTGTCCCGGGAGGCGCTGATGAACAGATAACAGTGGAAAGCATCACGCGGAACCGCGGCACCTGCAGCTACAGTGGAAGGCTGGAGATCTCAGTGACGGATCAGGGGCTGGCGGTGGTCAATGTGCTGCCTCTGGAGACCTATCTGAAGCTGGTGGTGCCAAGTGAAATGCCGGCCAGCTTTGACGGGGAGGCACTGAAGGCACAGGCCATTCTTGCCAGGACATACGCATATAAATATCTGCTTTCTCCGGCCTATGAGGAGCTGAATGCTCATGTGGATGACAGCATTTCCTTTCAGGTATATGGGAATCTGGAGGAGAATGAACTGACCAGCGCGGCGGTGGAGGAGACCAAGGGGGTGCTGCTATTTTATGAAAATTATCTGGCGGAGGTATATTATTACTCCACCTCCTGGGGCTTTGGTACCGATGGAACGGTCTGGGGAGGGGACGGCCAGCCTTATCTCGCTGCCCGCAGGATTGGCCCAGGCACTCTGTATAACAGCGCAAAGGATCTGACAGGAGAAGCGGCGGAGCAGTATCTGCTGGAGTATCTGAAGGCGGAGGCTGTCTTTCAGAAAATGATCGACGAGCCCTTTGTATCCGCCTACGAATCTGAGCTGCCATGGTTCCGGTGGCAGGCGGAAAATTCTCAGGTGGATGTGTCTGAGATGGAAAGTCGGCTGAAGGAGAGATATGCCTCCGATCCGACCTCAGTACTGACGAAGACGAAAAATGGCAACTTTGAATCGAAGTCGGTCAAAGGAATCGGAAAGCTGCAAAACCTGGAGGTTTATGAGCGGGGAGAGGGCGGCATTGTGGAGAGTGTTCTGATTACCGGCAGTGAAAACACGTATCTGGTGAAAAGGGAATACAATGTCCGTTATGTGCTCTGTTCGCCGCATATGGTTATCACCCGGCAGGATGGTGTGGAGGTGGAGGGAAATCTTTTGCTGCCCAGCGGATTTTTTTATATTTTAACTACCAATTTTGGGCAAAATGGGTTATCATATATTTTGTGCGGCGGCGGCTACGGCCATGGTGTGGGCATGAGCCAGAACGGAGCTGATCAGATGGCTCTTGCGGTCAATGTGCTGCCTCTGGAGACCTATCTGAAGCTGGTGGTGCCAAGTGAAATG
>JAJQID010000270.1 GCA_021199405.1 Lachnospiraceae bacterium | reverse complement strand
ACCATCAGCGAGAGAGACCTGTTCAGTCAGGCGGCGGTTCTGATTGATGCTTCCACCGGCCGTATTTTATATGGAAAAAATGAGGACACTGTTCTTGCCATGGCCAGCACCACCAAGATTA
This sequence comes from Lachnospiraceae bacterium, assembly GCA_021199405.1. Classification (GTDB taxonomy): domain Bacteria; phylum Bacillota; class Clostridia; order Lachnospirales; family Lachnospiraceae; genus RGIG6307. The sequence continues at coordinate 3,591 of JAJQID010000270.1, read as the reverse complement.
TGACCTGTATCATCGCCCTGGAATGTGGAAATCCGGAGGATACGGTGACCTTTTCTGCCTATGCGGCAGCGCAGCCCAAGGTGAAGCTGGGAATGAGCAGGGGAGAACAGGCTTCGCTCCGGGATCTTCTGTATTCCCTGATGCTGGAATCTCACAATGACACGGCGGTGGCCATCGCGGAGCATATCGGCGCACAGCAGCTGGGCTGGGATCCTGAGCAGACGGCCAACCACAGCCGGGAGGAGTCAGTGGAGGCGGTGGAAGCCTTTCTGAAGCTGATGAATGAGAAGGCGGTAAGCCTTGGATGTGAGAATACCCTGTATCTGACGCCAAATGGCCTGGACGCCAGTCTGGAATATGAGGACGGGGACGGACAGACCCGGGAGCTTTTTCACAGCACCACGGCGGCAGAGCTGGCCAGAATAATGAGCTATTGTGTGCTTGAGTCATCTCAGAAGGAAAAATTTCTGGAAATCACACAGACCTCTGTTTACGGCTTTACCGATCTGAGCAATCAGCACTATTACAGCTGCTACAATCATAATGCCTTCCTGACCATGATGAGCGGCGCTCTCAGCGGCAAGACCGGCTACACCGGACGGGCGGGCTACTGCTACGTGGGAGCTTTGGAGAATGACGGGCGGATCTTTGTGGCTGCGCTTTTAAACTGCGGCGCCTACGGCAATCAGACAAAAAAATGGGTAGATTTAAGAAGGCTGATGGAGTATGGCATCAAATACTATGAGCTGACGGAAATTTATGAACAGCCGGAGCTTTCGCCCATTCCGGTGGTCGGCGCCAGGATGGAGCCGGAGCATTTTTTTGAAAGCTGCGAAGTGCCGGTGTCCGTTACCGGGGAGGAAAGCCTGAGCGTGCTTCTGGCGGAGTGGGAAGATGCGCAGGTGTCGGTGTCGGCAGCTGAGACGCTGTCAGCCCCTGTTGTATCCGGGACGGTTGCAGGTACGGTCAGCGTGAGCGTAGCGGGGGAGCTTTATCGCCAGTTTGACATTATAACGGAAGATGATGTGGAGGCAAAGACAGGATGGGACGATATCTTGTATATGGTCTGGCTGTTTTTTGGGAATGCTTCATGGCAAAATTGACAAAAAGAATGTGATGTTTCTGTGAAAATTTGATGGTTTTGTCGTGTTTTATAAAAAGTTAATGTATGTTATAATTTTCACTAAATGGAGTTTTCATTTATGTTTTCTACTATATTTATTTTATAGTTGGCAGCAATTTATTTTATCATAATATGTACGTGGAGGAATAATGCATGAGTACAAATTCAAAAGCAAGAGAGCGGATAGAAGCTCTTCTTGACGACAACAGCTTTGTTGAGATCGGCGCTCTTGTCACTGCCAGAGCTACTGATTTTAATTTAAAGCAGACAGATGCTCCTGCGGACGGTGTCATCACCGGATACGGAAGCATTGGCGGAAGCCCGGTTTATGTTTACAGCCAGGACGTCTCTGTGCTGAACGGCTCTGTCGGTGAGATGCATGCCAGAAAGATCACAAAGCTTTATGACATGGCGTTAAAGACCGGCTGCCCGGTGATTGGTCTGCTGGATTCTGCGGGACTCAGACTGCAGGAGGCAACAGATGCGCTGAATGCCTTCGGTGAGATTTATCTGAAGCAGTCCCTGGCCAGCGGCGTGATCCCTCAGATTACAGCGATTTACGGGAGCTGCGGCGGAGGGCTTGCATTGATTCCTACCCTGACGGATTTCACCTTTATGGAGGAGAAGAGTGCAAAGCTGTTTGTCAATTCTCCCAACGCTCTTGCCGGCAATACGGTGGACAAGTGCAACAGCGCGTCTGCAGCCTTCCAGTCTGAGGAGAGCGGCATTGTGGATGTGGTTTGCTCTGAGGCTCAGATGGCGGAGAAGATCCGGAGTCTGGTTTCCTTCCTTCCTGCCAACAACAGCACGGAGGCTGAGGATGGAGAGGGAGATGATCTGAATAAGGTTCTTCCTGAGCTTGTCAACTGTGTGGGCGACACTTCCATTGCCTTAAGCCAGCTCTCCGACAACGGTGAGGTCTTTGAGCTGAAGGAGAAATACGCTCCGGAGATGATAACTGCCTTTATCCGGCTGGACGGCATGACTGTGGGGGCTGTGGCCAACAGGACGCAGATCATCGGTGAGGATGGAAAAGCGGAGAAGACCTTCGATGCGGCGCTGACCACAGAGGGTGCTTATAAGGCAGCTTCTTTTGTGAATTTCTGCGACGCCTACGGCATTCCGGTGCTGACCCTGACCAATGTGAAGGGCTATGCGGCGACGGTAGAGAATGAGAAGGGCATTGCGGCGGCTGCGGCAAAGCTGACCTACGCTTTTGCCAATGCTACGGTTCCGAAGGTCAATGTGATCATCGGTGAGGCCTTTGGCAGCGCGTATGTATCCATGAATTCCAAGGCCCTGGGGGCGGATATTGTGATGGCCTGGCCTGAGGCAAAGATCGGCATGATGGATCCGGTACTGGCTGCCAAGATCATGTATGACGGACAGGGTGCTGATGTGATCAATACCAAAGCGGCTGAGTACGCGGCTTTGCAGAGCTCCGCTGAGAGCGCCGCAAAGAGGGGCTATGTGGATCACATTGTGGAGCCGGAGGAGACCAGAAAGTATGTGATCGGCGCCTTCGAGATGCTTTATGATAAATATGAGGCCCGCCCGGATAAGAAACACGGAACAGTTTAGAAAGGTGAGTGAACATGAAGAAATCAGTTACTCTGGTATGTGTGCTTGCCTGCATGCTTGCGCTCAGTGCCTGCGGAAGCTCTGATGAGACAGACATTTATCAGGAGGACAAGCAGGCCAACGCAGAGCAGGTCGCTGTGGACAGCATCATACCGCTTATTCAGTACAGTGCTGAGTCCAGCACCGTCATGGATGTTATAGAGGCGGAAGGATACACGGATGAGGAATGGGAAAGCGCTGTGTACAGCTCCTTTGGTCTCTCTGTGGATGGCTCCGCCTATGTCAGCGCCGTGGAATCCTATATCAGTTCTATAGAAGAGATGGGAGAGATTGTTGAAATCGGAGACGTGACCTCCACGGTGGACGACGATCAGATTATTATTTATGTAGATGTGACCGGAACGGAGAGAACCGGGCAGTTTGAGATCATCCTGTCCAATGATTATTTTACAGAGCTTGAGTCATGCTCCCTGAATGTGAACTATACGATGGGGGAAAAGATGTCAAAAGCAGCCATGAATACTGTCCTTGGCATAGGAATGGTGTTTCTGATACTGGTCATCATCATGGCAATTATCAGCCTGTTTAAGTATATCCCGATGATTCAGGAGAAATTCTCAAAGAAGCCTGCGGAAGCGCCGAAGTCTGCGCCTGCACCGGTGGTGACAGCGTCTGCGGCGGAGGCTGAGGAGGAGACGGACGATGCTGAGCTTGTGGCGGTGATCGCCGCGGCGGTGGCAGCCTTTGAAGGGCAGACCTCCACGAACGGTTTTGTAGTCAGATCCATCAGAAGATCTAAAAGAGAATAGAAATCGAATGTCTTCTGAGGAAAATTCAGATGAAAAATTATACGATCACAGTAAATGGCGGAGCATATGACGTAACAG
>JAJQID010000161.1 GCA_021199405.1 Lachnospiraceae bacterium | reverse complement strand
ACACGATATGGTGGATGATGTGGTGGCGAAGGGCGCGAAGGTGCTCATTGTCAGTAAGCCGGTGACAGCGCAGTCGGGCGTGACGGTGATCCTGGTGGAGGACACCCGCTATGCCATGGCCTTCATTGCGGCGGCTTATTACGATCATCCGGCGGATAAATTAAAAACCATCGGGGTTACGGGCACCAAGGGGAAGACTACCACTACCTATCTGGTGAAGTCTGTTCTGGAGCACGCAGGTCACAGGGTTGGGCTCATCGGCACCATCGAGGAGATTATCGGTGACACCCATATTCACGCGGGCAATACCACGCCGGAGTCCTGCCTTTTGCAGGAATATTTCGCGCGGATGGTGGACGAGGGCCTGGACACGGTAGTGATGGAGGTCTCCAGTCAGGCGCTGATGCTGCATCGCACACAGGGCTTTCTTTTTGATTATGGGGTTTTCACCAATCTGGAGCCGGATCATATCGGACCGGGAGAGCATGAAAGCTTTGAGGATTACCTGCACTGCAAGAGCCTGTTATTTCAGCAGTGCAGATTGGGAATTGCCAATGGAGATGACGCTCATACGGCAAAGGTCATGGAAAACCGCGCCTGTGATCTTTTCACCTATGGCTTCGGTGAAGCGAATGACCTGCGGGCAAAGAACGTGGAGCTGGTCAAAACGCCTGGACAGCTGGGCGTGGCCTTTGATGTGGAGGGGGCTTTCAATGATCATGTGCAGATTGCCACGCCGGGGCGGTTCAGCGTTTACAACGCACTGGCGGCCATAGCGATCTGTCTGCAGTTTGGGGTTTCTCACGGGGACATCAAGGAGGCGCTTCTGAAGGCCAGGGTCAAGGGCCGCATTGAGATGGTGCCGGTGTCTGATGAATTTACTGTGATGATAGATTATGCCCACAACGCCATGGCGCTGGAAAGCTTATATACCACTTTAAAGGAATATCATCCCAAACGTCTGGTCAGTGTGTTCGGCTGCGGCGGCAACCGTTCAAAGCTGAGACGCTATGAGATGGGTGAGGTCAGTGGCAGACTGGCGGATTTCACCATTGTCACCAGCGATAATCCCAGATTTGAGGAGCCTATGGATATTATTGCGGATATCCGTTCCTCCATCGAAAAGACCGGCGGGGAGTTTATTGAAATCTGCGACCGCAAGGAGGCCATCCGGTATGCCATTCATCATGGGCAGCCCGGAGACATTATTGTGCTGGCCGGCAAGGGGCATGAGGATTATCAGGAGATTCGGGGAGTCAGATATCCCATGGATGAGAGAGTGCTGATTCAGGAGATACTCGAGGAAGACAGGGTTCATTCAGCCGGGAAGTCTGAACAGGAAAATTGATTCAGACCGGATTAATTATGAAAACAGACCGGCAAAATGGCTGGATATTTTGAAAACCTTATATCAGATAGAGCTGAAATAGAGTTCGGCTTCGTTGACAGGGAGGAGTATGGAGCTTTACGCGGATATCATTGTGGATATTACACACGAAAAACTGGATCGCACCTTCCAGTACCGCATTCCGGAAGTCCTGCGTGAGCAGGTCAGAGTAGGCTCCATGGTGGTGGTGCCCTTCGGCGCGGGCAACCGGGAAGTTACCGGTTACTGTATCGGCATCACGGCGCTGCCCTCCTATGACAGGGCGAAGATCAAGGAGATTATTTCTCTGAAGGAAAAAGGAGTGACCGCCGAGGGCAAACTGATTCAGCTGGCGGATTTTATGAAAAACCGCTATGGCGTTACTATGATCCAGGCGCTGAAAACTGTGCTGCCGGTGAGAGAGACTGTGAGAGGCATTCAGAAAAGAACCGTTCGCGCCCTGTATAATATGGAAGAGCTTTCCGCTCTCTACGAACAACTGGAAGCAAAGCACCAGTCCGCCAGGATGAGGCTCATCCGGGCGCTGATGGAGAAGCCGGAACTGGATTACGAGTTTGTGACCAGAAATCTGAAGATTACAGCTCCCACTCTGAAATGGATGGAGGAGACTGGCGCGGGCAGAGTGGAGACCAGCGCTCTATATCGAAATCCGGTGCGGGATACCGGGGAAGAAAAGGCGGATTTTCAACTGAGCCAGGATCAGTGCCATATTGTGGAGCAGATTGTCTCCCACAGGGAAGAAGAAGAACCGGGCAGATACCTTATTCACGGCATCACCGGCAGCGGCAAGACGGCGGTTTATATAGAACTGGTGCAGCGCACTCTGGAGCGCGGAGAACAGGCTATTGTGCTGATTCCTGAAATTTCTCTGACATACCAGACTCTGCGGCGGTTTTATTCCCGCTTTGGAGATAAAGTATCTGTCATGAATTCCACACTCTCTCAGGGGGAGAAGTATGACCAGATGCAGCGGGCAAGATCCGGGGATATTCAGGTCATTGTGGGACCCAGATCAGCTCTGTTTACGCCCTTTCCCAAGGTAGGGCTGATTGTCATTGACGAGGAGCATGAGAATTCCTATAAGTCAGAATTAAGTCCGAGGTACCATGCCAGGGAGGTGGCGGAGGAAATTGCCCGGATTCACCAGGCAGACCTGGTGCTGGGCAGCGCTACTCCCTCTCTGGAAGCGTACTATGGAGCCCAGCGGGGGGAATATCAATTATTTGAATTAACAAAACGGCTGACCGGCGGGGCTCTTCCTGCCACGCAGATCGTGGATTTGAGAAAAGAGCTAAAGGAAGGCAACCGCAGTATTTTCAGTCGCCTGCTTTTATCTAAAATAGAAGACAGACTTGCCAAAAAGGAGCAGGTTCTGTTATTTTTAAACAGAAGAGGCTATACCGGCTTTATCAGCTGCCGCAGCTGCGGTCAGGTGATTCTCTGCCCTCACTGCAGCGTGTCTCTGTCCCTGCACAGGGACGGAAAGTTGCACTGCCATTACTGTGGTTATGTACAGCCTAAGGTGGAGGTCTGTCCCAAATGCGGCTCTCCTCATGTGCTGGGCTTTAAGGCGGGGACGGAGCAGGTGGAGGAAAAGGTGCGGCAGTGCTTCCCATCGGCAAGGGTGCTGCGCATGGACGGGGACACCACCCGGCACAAGAACAGTCACGGAGCCATTCTTTCCGCCTTTGGCAGGCAGGAAGCGGATATTCTGGTGGGCACCCAGATGATCGTGAAGGGCCATGATTTTCCCAACGTCACGCTTGTGGGAATCATTGCGGCGGACTTAAGTCTCTCAGAGCAGGATTTCCGCTCCGGGGAGCGTACCTTCCAGCTGCTGACACAGGCGGCCGGGAGAGCAGGCCGGGGCAGTACGCCCGGGGAGGTGGTGATTCAGACCTACCAGCCGGAGCATTACAGCATTCAGATGGCGGCGGCCCAGGATTACCGAAGCTTTTATGAGAGAGAAATGGCCTACCGGACCCTTCTTCATTATCCACCGGCGGGCTGCATGATGGCGGTGCATATTTACGGAAAAGAGGAGGCCGGAGCCGGCAGGCTTGCCCAAAGCCTGACCAAACAGGCTGCTTTAGCGGTCCAGGGAGGGCTTCAGGTACAGATCATGGGGCCGGGAGAAGCGGGCGTTTATAAGCTGAAGGACGTCTATCATCACGTGATTTATGTGAAGGCAGAGGAAAGGGAGACATTGCTTCAGCTGAAAAACAGGATGGAGCTTTACAGGGAGCAAAGCTGGCCTGCCAATGATAAGGAATTCATTCAGTTTGATTTTTTATGAGGATTTCGAGAGCGCAAAGCGCGAAGAAATCCGGGGTATCATATGGGGTCAAATACTTTTGACCCCAACAACATCTCATACAATGGCCATCA
>JAJQID010000029.1 GCA_021199405.1 Lachnospiraceae bacterium | reverse complement strand
TCAAAGCCCATGCCGCTGCTGATGAGAAAGCGCTTTTTGCGTCTGATCCCATCGGTGTCCGCAAATTCTGTTTCTCCCACATCCAGCAGAGTGGGGCAGCTGGAAAGAATGCGGTCCAGTTCCTTTACCGGATCGGAGCCATATCTGTGAGCACGGGCAAAATCATTGCCGGAGCCGGTGGGAATATAGCTGACGATTACTCTGGAAAAATCTGTGATGCCGTTGATCAGCTCATTTAAGGAGCCATCGCCGCCAAGCAGAATGATATGGGCCGGATTGTCGGGGGAGGCGTCGCTGCGTCTGATAATCTTTCTGGCGAGTACGGTGACATCGTCCGGTTCTGCGGAGAGATATGCCTTATAGGATATCTCCCGCTCCTTTAAGGCTGCGCTGAGCATGCCCCAGATCCGGCGGCTTTTGCCGGCGTGGGAAGCGGGGTTGACGATGATATACCAGGTTTTTGCTGTCGTGGATGCCATAAAAGACCTCTTATTGCCTTATATAAAAGTCGAAATTTGCTATATCATAACATAATTTTGTGTCAGATTCAATGAGCGGAATCACAGGAAATAATTTAACTAAATTGTACATAATTTTTATAGATTTTTAACAACTTATCTGTTATACTGTAACACACTTCAAAGGCAGAAATTTTTTCATCTGTCAGGGACTGTTTGGCAACAGTTCAGAGGCCGCCTGAAACAGGGCGGCATATTATGTTCATAAGGGAGGACATATTACATGGGAAAAAAATGGATCTACAAATTTCGGGAAGGCAACGCGGACATGAGAAATCTGCTGGGCGGCAAGGGCGCCAACCTGGCTGAGATGACCAACGTGGGTCTGCCGGTTCCGCAGGGCTTCACCATCACCACGGAGGCCTGCACACAGTACTATGAGGATGGCCGTGAGATCAACGATGAGATCAGGGCGCAGATCAACGAGTATGTGGCATGGCTGGAGGAGGAGACCGGCAAGAAATTTGGGGATGAGGAGAATCCGCTCCTCGTATCCGTTCGTTCCGGCGCACGTGCTTCCATGCCGGGAATGATGGATACAATTTTAAACCTGGGACTGAATGAGAAGGTTGTGGAGGCGATTGCCAGAAAGTCCGGCAACCCCCGCTGGGCATGGGACTGCTACAGAAGGTTTATTCAGATGTACTCCGATGTGGTTATGGAGGTCGGCAAGAAGTATTTTGAAACCCTGATCGATGAGATGAAAGCGGATCGGGGCGTGAAGCAGGATGTGGAGCTGAACGCGGAGGATTTGAAGGAGCTTGCGGAGCAGTTTAAGGCGGAGTATAAGTCCAAAATCGGTTCCGATTTCCCGGATGACCCCAGGGAGCAGCTGATGGGCGCTATCAAGGCGGTGTTCCGCTCCTGGGACAACCCCCGCGCCAACGTATATCGCAGAGACAATGATATCCCTTATTCCTGGGGTACCGCTGTCAATGTGCAGTCCATGGCCTTCGGCAATATGGGCGATGACTGCGGCACCGGCGTGGCCTTTACCCGTGACCCTGCGACAGGAAAGAAAGGGTTGTTCGGTGAGTTTTTGACCAACGCTCAGGGCGAAGATGTGGTGGCCGGCGTGCGTACTCCCATGCATATCGATGAGATGGCGGAGAAATTCCCGGAGGCCTTTGCACAGTTTACTGAGGTGTGCAGGATTCTGGAGGATCATTACAGAGATATGCAGGATATGGAGTTTACCGTGGAGCACGGCAAGCTGTATATGCTGCAGACCCGCAATGGCAAGCGCACCGCTCAGGCGGCGTTAAAGATTGCCTGCGATCTGGTGGACGAGGGCATGAGGACGCCTCAGGAGGCGGTAGCCATGATCGATCCGAGAAATCTGGACACCCTGCTCCATCCAACCTTTGATCAGGAAGTGCTGAAGAAGGAAACACCCATTACCAGAGGTCTGGGCGCGGCTCCCGGCGCGGCCTGCGGCAGGATTGTTTTCACTGCGGAGGATGCAGTGGAATGGTCCGCGAAGGGCGAGAAGGTGGTGCTGGTTCGTCTGGAGACTTCCCCGGAGGATATCACCGGCATGAAAACGGCGGAAGGCATTCTGACAGTCCGCGGCGGCATGACCAGCCATGCGGCGGTGGTGGCCAGAGGCATGGGCGCCTGCTGTGTGTCCGGCTGCGGCGATATCGTTATGGACGAGGCCAATAAGAAATTTACTCTGAATGGAAAAGAATATCACGAGGGCGATGTAATTTCCTTCGACGGTGGCACCGGCTGCGTCTATGAGGGAGCAGTGCCCAGAGTAGAAGCCAGGGTGGAGGGCGAGTTTGGCCGCATCATGGCATGGGCGGACGAGTTCAGGAAGCTGGAGGTGCGCACCAACGCGGATACCCCCGCTGATGCAAAGAAGGCTCGAGAGCTGGGCGTGCAGGGTATCGGCCTGTGCCGTACCGAGCATATGTTCTTTGGAGAGGACAGAATCGCCACCTTCCGTGAGATGATCTGCTCCGATATGGTGGAGGAGAGAGAAGCCGCACTGGCGAAAATTCTGCCTTTGCAGCAGGAGGACTTTGAACAGCTTTACGAGGCCATGGAAGGAAATCCTGTGACTATCCGTTTCCTTGACCCGCCGCTGCATGAGTTCGTTCCCACCGAAGAGGCGGACATTGAGAAGCTGGCGCAGGCCAAGGGTAAGACTGTGGAGGAGATCCGGGCCATCTGCGACTCCCTGCACGAGTTCAATCCCATGCTGGGACACAGAGGCTGCCGTCTGGCCGTTTCTTATCCGGAGATTGCGGTGATGCAGACCAGAGCTGTGATTCGCGCCGCTCTGGTGGTGAAGAAGGCACATCCGGACTGGGATATTGTGCCGGAGATCATGATTCCGCTGGTTGGCGAGGTCAAGGAGCTGGTATATGTGAAAAAGACCGTGGTTGCCACCGCGGACGAGGAGATTGCGGCTTCCGGCGTTGCCCTGAAGTATCATGTAGGCACCATGATCGAGATCCCCAGAGCCTGCCTGACCGCGGACGAGATCGCCAAGGAGGCGGATTTCTTCTGTTTTGGAACCAACGACCTGACCCAGATGGTCTATGGCTACTCACGTGATGATGCGGGCAAGTTCCTGAATGACTACTATGACGCCAAGATTCTGGAGAGCGATCCCTTCGCAAAACTGGATCAGGTGGGTGTAGGCCGGATGATGAAGATGGCCATCAAGCTGGGCAGAGAGACCCGTCCGGATCTGCACATCGGCATCTGCGGCGAACACGGCGGCGATCCCACATCCGTGGAATTCTGCCACCAGATTGGTCTGGATTATGTCAGCTGCTCCCCGTACCGCGTCCCCATCGCAAGACTGGCGGCGGCGCAGGCAGCCATTGCAAGCAGGTAGGACTTTCTCTCGTTCGATTTGCCGCTGAGTTATGAGCAGGCAGCTGCCTATCGGAAGGCAAATGGACTTTAGGTCCGATAAAATCAGAGCGTATATCGTTCCAATCTATGGGAAGGGGTATACGCTCTTTTTTATGCCCAAATTGAAAGGAAGGAGAGGTGAAGGGCAAAAAGAAGGAGGAAACAAAGCCGGACCTGGATGCGGATTATGAGGAGGACGACGAAACAGACTACGAACTTCCTGATCTGTATGGGGAAGATGTTGACGCAGACTATTCCGACGGGGATGATAACGACTTTGAGGATGATGAGCCGGTGTAAGACGTAAAGACGGGTGTGAGCCTGAGACAGCCTTCGGGCTGTCTTACATAGAAAAATGGAGAGATTGCGGCTTGTTTGGAACAGGTGGAACTGATAT
>JAJQID010000126.1 GCA_021199405.1 Lachnospiraceae bacterium | reverse complement strand
CTTATCCATTACATCGTCATAATCAAGCACATCGCCGGTTACAGGACGATACTTGGGTCCTACCTGCTTCTTGGTCTTCTCGTCGATACCGCCGTTCAGAGCATAGAGCAGGCACTTTGCCAGGTTGGCGCGGGCACCGAAGAACTGCATTTCCTTACCAATTCTCATGGAGGATACGCAGCAGGCGATGCCGTAGTCATCACCGTGGGTCACTCTCATCAGATCATCGTTCTCGTACTGGATGGAGGAGGTGGTGATGGACATCTTCGCGCAGTACTTCTTCCAATTCTGGGGAAGTCTGGTGGACCACAGTACGGTCAGGTTCGGCTCAGGAGCCGGTCCCAGGTTCTCCAGGGTGTGCAGATAACGGAAGCTGGTCTTGGTGACCATGTGACGGCCGTCAACGCCTACGCCGCCCAGAGACTCGGTAACCCACACCGGGTCGCCGGCGAAGATCTGGTTGTACTCGGGAGTACGGGCAAATTTCACACAGCGCAGTTTCATGATGAAGTGGTCAACGAACTCCTGAATCTGCTCCTCTGTGAAGGTGCCGTTCTTCAGGTCTCTCTCAGCATAGCAGTCGATAAAGGTAGAGGTACGGCCAAGGCTCATTGCGGCACCGTTCTGCTCCTTAACAGCAGACAGATAACCGAAATATGTAGCCTGAATAGCTTCCTGTACGTTGCTTGCAGGTCTTGCAATATCGCAGCCATAGGATGCAGCCATCTGCTTCATCAGCTTCAGAGCGGTGATCTGCTCGGAAAGCTCCTCGCGAAGGCGGATCACATCATCGGTCATTACGCGGCCGGTGGAATCCTTCTGTGCCTGCTTGTCCTCGATCAGTCTGTCAATACCATACAGAGCAACTCTTCTGTAGTCACCGATGATACGGCCACGGCCGTAAGCATCCGGAAGACCGGTGATGATGTGTGCGGAACGGCAGGCTCTCATCTCCTGATTGTATGCATCAAATACGCCTGCGTTGTGGGTCTTGCGGTGGATGGAGAAGAACTCGGAAATTTCCGGATCAACCTCATAGCCGTTGTCCGCGCAGGCCTTCTCTGCCATACGGATACCACCGTAGGGCTGAAGGGAACGCTTGAAGGGCTTGTCGGTCTGGAAACCTACGATGGTCTCCTTGTCCTTATCCAGATAGCCCGGGCCATGGGAAGTGATGGTGGAAACAACCTTGGTGTCCATATCCAGCACGCCGCCTGCTTCGCGCTCCTGTCTCTGCAGATCCAAAACCTGCTCCCACAGATCTTTGGTGTTCTGTGTAGGTCCTGCAAGGAAAGACTCATCACCATCATAAGGGTGATAATTCTTCTGAATGAAATCGCGTACATCGATCTCCTTCTCCCACTTGCCGCCTACAAAATCTGTCCATTCTGGTCTCATTTTGAAAGCCTCCTGTAAATGATTTTATTGAAATGAATAGCATTGCTTTGGAGCTGTTAAGAATTAACTCTGCAAAATCAGATGTAAAGATAAATTTCTAACAGTTCCTTTGCTAATCTCTATGGTTATTATACGGTTGAAGGGGTTTTAAGTCAAGCGAGGCGATGTACTTTTTTACGAACAAACGAGGAATTTTATTTTAATTTTAGTTATAATTCACAGAAAAGAAATGCGCATACTTGCGCCTGAGTCAGGAAAGGATTATAATGCTTTTGTGTATATATCAGAAGCGACAGCGAATGATATGGCAGGAATAGAATGGAGGAATGAATCATGGCAAAGATTACCAGAGATATGACAATCGGCGAGGCGCTGGAGGTGAGTACGGATATTATCCCGGTGCTGTTTGAGATCGGCATGCATTGCCTGGGTTGTCCGGCGTCTCAGGGCGAGACTTTGGAGGAAGCCGCGATGGTGCATGGGATCGATGTGGACGAGCTGATGGAGATGATCGAGGCCGCAGTGGAGGGTAAGGCGGAAGCTGCCGTTCTGTAAGGGATAATCGGACAGAAAAATACGGTTGTCGACAGCAGGTCACATAGGATAATGGATTGCGGCTTCAGCAAAATGACAGAAAAATCCCCTTTCGTATTCTGAATGAATGCGGAAGGGGATTTTTTCAGGGGGAAGAATGTTTCTTCGTATCAATCCTTTTTTGCAGCGCTGCCAGTGTCTGCAGCGCGTGATCTTTGATAATGGGATCGAAATGCTCTTCCAGAAAGCACTGAGTGGCGGATGGCGTGTGGTGTATGGAACCGTATTCAGTCACCAGGTTGCAGAAGCGATTGTAGTCCTCGCGGCTCATTTCTCCGATGGTTACGATCAGCAGATAGGTACCGTACAGAGCATCCTTATATAAGGAGTTGGGGGCATCGTAAAAGTTCTGTGTCAGCTTTGCCAGCCGGATGACGTGATCCAGAGTGCTGAAGGAAAACAGCCGGGTATAACTGGTCTCTTCCTCTGGAACGGTTTCTGTACCGGTTCCATCGGGCAGCTCCGGCGCGGAGACAGAATCCTGAATCCTACGGAACAGATCCAGTACTTCGCTGGCGGTGCTGCTCAAGCCTGCCAGTACGTTTTCATAGGCACTTTCGTCCCGGATGCCGGGGGCAAAGCTGGAAAATTTGGTGTCCAGTTCCTCAGGATCTTCTACCTTTGTGATCAGCAGGACCACGTATTCGCTGTAGGGGATGGCCTCGATCATCAGGGGAATGTCCTCGGCCTGAAAACCGACTTCCAGCTCCGCCTGGCGCATCATGTCACGGAAAAGGTTTCTGGCCTTTTCGGAACCGTAAGCCAGCTCACTGAGCTTTAAAGAACGCTTCATCATATCGTCCCGCGTCAGAGTGCAGCGGATTTGATTTTCACTGATTCTTTCTATTTTCAAGAAATCACTTCCTTTTATTAATGGTTATGAATGGTTATCGGGCGGATTCTCCGGCAATATGCACTGAAATACTGATGTTACAGGGAGTCTCACCTGGTGCCCTCATCTTATACTTGTTTTTGAATTTCGTCAATAGCTGACAAATTCATCTTCGTAAATTTACAAAAAATTAATAAATTTCAAGAATGTTGATGTTGTTTCGCCAATTTCTGCGTGTTACTGTAGAAAAAGAAGAAACACCTGTCTGTCTGACAATATCAGAAAGGAGGATATGGTCAGTGCTTTTTTAAGATGTATGTATGATATGGAGTTGTCCTGAAAGCTATGTGCCTGCTTTGGACATCCGCATTTCCAAATGATGTAACCGATATTCCATTTTTACGAATGAGAAATATGGGCGCTGCTTTCTGAGTATGTGCCTTCTGGATTATTTTATGCAGCAGTGCGGGTGAGATTTCTTCATACATTCCGATAATGTCATCCTCCTTTTACGATTTTATTTTATATCACGATCATATTTTTTTCAACGTAAGAAGCCGTTTTGCCTTCCTGCCAAATAATGAGAACGGGATGGCCTGCCCGGGCATGAGGTAAACATAGGGAAAGGATGAGCGGGGTTCGGCAAGGCCGGACCCCTTTTATATGCGCCGGACTGCGAATGGTAACTATTTTGAGAAAAATGATGACGAAAGGGTAATTATTTGTTATAATGTGGAAGATTTGGGAGGGATTTCTATGAAAATCATCAAAAGGATCATGCTGGCGCTGGGCGCTTTTGTGATACTTGTCTGCGTCGGACTGATCGGTACCATGCTTTGGGGGAAGTATTCCGATGGCACAGACTACGCGGATATGGACAGCTATTTTTCCCTGACGGAGGCGGATGAGACCGCCATTATTCTGGACAATGCGGTGCTCAGCGACAAGGCGCTGCTTCGGGACGGCAGTTATTATTTTGAACTGGATACCATTCATACTTATTTTCACAACAGATTTTATTATTCAGAGCTGAGTCAGGAGATCCGCTACACGGACGCGGAGATGGTGGTGGCTGCAGCGCTGGATGGTACTGCCTACACGGTGACTCTGGCGGGGGAAGTTTCCAATTATGAGTTTTCGGGAGTGATTGCTTTCGAGAGGGACGGAGAGTGTTATATCAACGCGGATTTTGTGTTCCGCTATGTGGCATATAAATATGAAGCTTATACGGAGCCGAACCGCATCGTGGTAAGCCCTGTGTCCGGAGAGCAGCTTTTAGCGGACGTCAAAAAGAATACCGCCGTGCGCTGGAGGGCCGGTATCAAGAGCGACATTCTGAAGGATGTGACAAAAGGGGAGTCTGTGATCGTGCTGGATTCCGAGAGCATCAGCGGGTGGACGAAGGTGGCTACGCTGGACGGCTGTATCGGCTATATCAAGAATAAATGTATCGGCCAGAGCTATACCTCCTTATATGACGGGGAATTCTCCTATACAGAGCCTGAGTATACCTCCATAGAAATGGAAGCGCCGGTGCGTCTGGGCTTTCAGGCAGTGTATACCTATGCTGCCAATGATAATCTGACGCAGCTGGCGAGCGTGGCAACCACGATGAATGTGGTGTCGCCGACCTGGTTTACCATCACCGCGGATTACGAGTTTGTATCTCTTGCTTCTGTATCTTATGTGGAGCAGGCGCATGCAATGGGAATTCAGGTCTGGGGGCTTTTGGAGGACATTACCTATGATGTGGATATTTATTATGTGCTGGCGGATTCCAATAAGCGTACAGAGCTGATTAATTTCCTGATAGATGAAGCGCTCCGGGTGGGAATGGACGGCATCAATATTGACCTGGAAAGTGTGCGTGAGGACGACGGAACCCATTTTATCCAGTTTTTGAGGGAGCTTTCCATCCGCTGTCGGGAGGAGGGGCTGGTTTTGTCAGTGGACAATTATCCGCCGAACTCCGGCAATTCTTATAATGACTATAAGGAACAGGGAGTCATTGCGGATTATGTGATTCTGATGGGATACGACGAGCACTGGGGAGGCAGCGGGGACGCCGGCAGTACAGCCAGCCAGTCCTTTGTGGAGGACTCTCTGGACAGCCTGATGACCATGGTTGACTCATCCAAAATTGTATTGGCGGTACCTTTTTATACCAGACTGTGGGTCACGCAGGACGGGGTGACCACGGACAGCGCCGTTTATATGACGGATACGGATTATTGGGTGAGCTATTACGGTATGGAAGTCGTATGGGATGATGAAACCGGGCAAAATTACGCGGAGGCCGCCTATGATGGGGTGCTTTACCAGATGTGGATTGAGGATACAACCAGCTTAAGCGGTAAGCTGCAGGCCGCCAAGGAGCGCAGCGTGGCCGGGGTCGCGGCCTGGAGACTGGGATATGAGGACAGCACTGCCTGGAATGTGATTGGAGGGTATTTCCAGTAGCCGTTTACTGGCTGTTCAGATATTCCATAATCCCCAGACACAGCGCCCATGCCGCCAGGCTCTGATAGCTGTCGCTTTTTAAGAGCTCCAGTTCGGAGGGGTTGCTCATAAAGCCGCACTCCGCAATGACGATGGGGAGGGAGGTCTTTTTGAGCAGGTAATAGGTATCGTTGGCTTTGGCCTGACGGGTGTTGTTCTGATCCAGCCGCTGAATCAGGCTTTCCTGTAAAATTTCGGCCAGCCGTTTACTTTTCCCGCTGGTGGTATAATAAAAGACCTGTGCTCCCTTGATAGAGCTGTCGGAATAGCTGTTCTGATGGATGCTGATCACCAGATCGGGGGCGGTTTCCTCCATCAGGGTTACCCGGTTTTTCATATCCTCCACTTTTTTATTGGAGGAGGATTCCGAGTACAGGCCGCTGTCGTCAGTGCGGGTCATGACCACGGTGACGTCGTTGGCCTCCAGAAAGGCCTGCAGCTTCAGGGCGATGGCCAGGTTCAGGTCCTTTTCCAGAGTGCCGTCGGAAGAGACGTTGCCCGGGTCGATGCCGCCATGGCCGCTGTCGATGACCACGGTGAAGCGATGGGATGAGGCATTGACGGCGCCCAAGCGGGCGGAGCTGTCGACGGCTCGGGTGTGGTATGCCGCCGCTTCTTTAGACAGAACAAGGGCGGAAAGCAGTAACAGGATGCTCAGGAAAAGAGACAGCAGGGATTCTTTTTTAATCATCATGTGAACTCCTCGGTACGATTTTTTGAAACTGGTTCTATGCTCCGGAGACGTCCGGAAGACAATGTATACTATTATATTTTTATGAAAAGCTGTAATGGGAAATTCCTGTACAGCTTGCTTTTTTTTGAGGGATAAAGTATAATCAATCCAAATGTACTAATTTTCGGGAGCATTATGGAAACCAGAGTGGTTTTTCAATCGGAACAGAATATTGATGCAGCTGTGATGGAGGAGGCCGGCAGACTGATCAGAGCCGGCGAGCTGGTGGCTTTTCCCACGGAGACGGTGTATGGATTGGGCGGAGACGCCATGAATGCCGCTTCCAGCGCGAAAATCTATCAGGCGAAGGGAAGGCCCGGCGATAATCCGCTGATCGTTCATATCTGCCGGTTTGAGGATATTTATGAGATCTGCTCCTGGGTGCCGCCGGAGGCGGAGAAGCTGGCGAAGACGTACTGGCCCGGCCCGCTGACCATGATTCTGCCGAAGGCAAAGCGGGTGCCCAGAGAGACTACCGGGGGTCTGGATACGGTTGCCGTGCGTTTCCCCTCTCATCCGGTGGCAAAAGCCTTTATTAAGGCGTCAGGCGGCTTTATAGCCGCTCCCAGCGCCAATGTAAGCGGCAGACCCAGCCCTACGCTGGCCAGGTATGTGCTGGAGGATATGGAGGGGAAGATTCCGCTGATCATTGACGGAGGAGCTGTGGGCATCGGAGTAGAGTCCACCATCATTGATCTGACAGGGGAGGAGCCGGAGCTTCTGCGTCCGGGCTATATTACAAGGGAGATGCTCACGGAGACGCTGGGAGCCGTGGGACAGGATCAGACCATGATGGAGGCTCATCCTACGGGCAGGCCGAAGGCACCGGGAATGCGGTACCGGCACTACGCACCAAAGGGAGAACTGACGCTTGTGTCAGGAGAGCCTGCCAGAGTGGCAGCTTACATCAGAGAGCAGTGCCGTCTTGCCAAAGCGAAGGATAAAAAGACAGGGGTTTTGTGCACGCAGGAGAGTCTGCCGCTGTATCAGGCAAAGGTGTTTGACAGCGTCAAGTGCATGGGCAGCAGGGCTTCTCAGGAGAGCATTGCCAGAGAGCTTTACCGGGTGTTAAGGGAGTGCGATGACGAGGGACTGGAAGTTATTTTCGCGGAGAGCTTTTCCGAGGAGGGGCTGGGGCAGGCGGTGATGAATCGTTTGCTGAAGGCTGCCGGACACAGGACAGTGGAGGTGTAAATAACGGGGCCGAATCGGGGCTGGAGCATTTATAACCGACAATTGGAAAGACAAGAGGAATTCAGAATGATAGCAATCGGATCAGACCACGGGGGTTTTGATTTAAAAGAGACAGTTAAGGCGCACCTGACCCAACAGGGGTATGAGGTAAAGGACTTTGGCTGCTACAGTCATGACAGCGTGGACTATCCCGTGTATGGCAAGGCCGTGGGAAATGCGGTGGCCGACGGTCAGTGCGAGAAGGGTATTGTGATCTGCACTACCGGCATCGGCATTTCCATGGCGGCCAATAAGATTAAGGGAATTCGCTGCGCACTCTGCTCGGAGGCTTATTCTGCCAGATTGACCAGACAGCATAATGACGCCAATGTGCTGGCGATGGGAGCCGGGATAGTGGGATCTTTACTGGCTCTGGAAATTGTGGATACCTTTTTAAATACGGAATTTTCCGGGGAAGAGCGGCACGCAAGGCGGGTTGGAATGATTGAGTGAGGATATTATTTTGAAAAGAAGCGGCAGGCCGGGACGGACGAGGATGTTTTGCGTTTTCCTGAGCGTTCTTATGCTTCTGACATCTTTTACTGCTGTGCAGGCGTCCAGTACGACCAGACAGCAGCTGGAGGAGGAGCAGCAGAAAAAGAGCGATCTGGAAGAGGAGATGGAGCAGAACCAGAGCGAAATTGAGTCCAGGGAAGAGCAGAAAACACAATTAAATACCACGTTGTCCGGTTATAACGCGGAACTCTCTGCCATTGAGAATGATATCTATGAGATGGAGCAGGCCATTGACTCAAAGGAGGCGGAGATAGAGCAAAAGACGGCGGAACTGGAGGAGGCAAAGGCGACGGAGGAGGCTCAGTATGCCAATATGCTTCTGCACATACAGTACATGTATGAGAGCGATACTACGTCTACCTATATCAATGCCATGCTGAACGCGGTGATGGGAGGCGGCAGCTTCTCGGATTTTCTGAATGTGAGCGAATATGTGGAGCAGCTTGCCGCCTACGATAAGCAGCTTTTTGAGGACTATCAGGCCATCCGGGAGACGGTAGAAGCCGAGGAGGCGCAGCTGGAAGCCGAGAAGGCGGAGCTGGATGAGATGCTGGCCGAGCTGGAGTCGGATAAGGAATATTCCCAGTACCTGATTTCTCAGGTGCAGAGCGCCATCAGCACCACCAATTCCGAGATCGCCAGTATTGAGAATGAACTGACGGCTCAGGAGGAGGAGCTTGCCACCATCAACAATAATATTGCGGAGCTGCAGGAAAAGCTGGCTCAGGAACTGGCGCTGTCAAGGGCGGCGGCCAGCGGCACCTGGAGGGACATTTCCGAGGTGGAATTTTCGGAATATGACGTGACGCTTCTGGCAAATCTGATATATTGTGAGGCAAGAGGGGAAAGCTATGAGGGAATGCTGGCGGTGGCCAGTGTGGTGATCAACCGGGTGCTGTCCGGCAATTATCCGGATACGGTTTCCGGTGTGATCTATCAGTCTGGTCAGTTCGCACCGGTCACTTCCACCAAGAACAGCTTTGTGGAAGCGCTGGCGGCGGACAAGGCGGCCAATTCCTCCGGCTGCTATCAGGCGGCCAGGGAGGCCATGCTGGGGATCACTAATGTGGGAACCTGCGTTTATTTTCAGACGATCGCTTACCTGGAAGCGGTGGATCGCCTGGACGTGGTAGTCTATGTGATTGGCAACCATGGTTTTTATTAAAAGAATAAGAAAGTATTTTTATGAAAAAAAAGATAGAAGTCATGGCAGCGCTGCTGTTGACAGCAGTGCTGCTTGCGAGCTGCGCAAACAGCGTTCCGACCTCGGAGGGCGTTTCCGTTGTGTGCACCATATTTCCGCAATATGACTGGGTCAATGTCCTGCTGGAGGGAACGGGAGCTGATGTGGAGGTGATTCTGCTGTCGGATGATGGCACGGACATCCACAGCTATCAGCCCTCTGTTCAGGATATGGCGGTCATCCGGGAGAGCGATCTGCTGATTTATGTGGGCGGGGACTCCGAGGACTGGCTTTGGGAGCTGCTGACAGAGGATGAGAAGCTTGCCCAAAAGAGTGTAAGTCTGCTGGAAATGGTGGATGAGCTGGTGCTGGAGGAAGAGGAAAAGGAAGGCATGACGGATGAGATTGGTCATGATCACGGGGAGGATTTTGAGGCGGAGGATGACGAGCATGTGTGGTTGTCCTTTGAAAATGCCATAGTGCTCTGTGAAGAGCTGGCGGAGAGACTGTGTATCCTTTTACCGGAATCGGAGCTTCAAATTCGGGAGAATCTGACGGCGTACAAGGAGGAGCTTGCGGCTCTGGAGACGGAATACGAACAGGCGGTGGAAACCGCGCAGTATGATACCTTATTATTTGGGGATCGCTTTCCTTTTCGGTATCTGACCGAGGAATTCGATCTGGATTATTACGCGGCCTTTGCCGGCTGCAACGCGGACGCGGAGGCCAGCTTTGAAACCATCGTTTTTCTGATAGAAAAAATGGACGAGCTGGATTTACCGGCCATTCTGATCATTGACGGTTCGGATGAGGATCTGGCGCAGACCATCCGCAAGAATACCCGGGCGGCAGATCAGGAAATCCTGGTATTAAATTCCATGCAGTCCGTTTCCGGGGAGGAAGCGGCGGGGGGAGCCGGCTTTCTGGGAATCATGGAGGAGAATCTGGCGGTGCTGAAAGCGGCGCTGGGCAGTGAATGAAAAACAGCGGAAAGGGGGAAGTCATGCTTCAGATACAATGCCGGGATCTGACGTTGGGATATGAAAAACAGGTGGTGGCCCGGGATATTTCCTTTGAGGTTCACACAGGAGATTATCTTTGTATTCTGGGGGAGAACGGTTCCGGCAAGAGTACGCTGGTAAAAACCCTGCTTGGACTGCAGAAGCCGCTGGGTGGCATTCTGGAATATGGGCAGGAAATCCGGGCGGATGAGATCGGATACCTGCCTCAGCAGACGGATACCCAGAGGGATTTCCCCGCATCAGTGGAGGAAATTGTGCTCTCCGGCTGCGTGAATCGTCTGGGGCTGAGACCCTTTTACGGCAAACTGGAAAAGGAGATTGCCAGGGAAAATATGGAACAGCTGGGCATTGGCACTCTGGCGAAAAAGTGTTACCGGGAGTTGTCCGGCGGCCAGCAGCAGCGGGTGCTTCTGGCCCGGGCTCTGTGCGCCACCAGGAAGCTTTTGCTTTTGGATGAGCCGGTGGCGGGGCTGGATCCGAAGGCGGCGGAGGAAATGTACGGGCTGATTGAAAGGCTGAATCGGGAACAGGGTATTTCGGTGATCATGGTTTCTCATGATGTGCTGGAGGCGGTGCCCTATGCCAGCCATATTTTATATATGAGCCACAGGGATGTTTTTTTCGGGGACAGGGAAAGCTATCTTACAAGCCCTGCCGGACAGATGTATGCGTCCCTGCTGAGAGCGCGGGAGAAGAGAAATTTATGATAGAGACCCTGCAATATTATTTACAGTATGATTTTGTGCGCTATGCTCTGATTGTAGGAACGCTGATCGGACTGTGCTCCTCCCTGCTTGGAGTGTCGCTGGTGCTGAAGCGGTTTTCCTTTATCGGCGATGGTCTGAGCCATGTGGCCTTCGGGGCAGTAGCCATTGCCGCAGTGATGCGGGTGGAGAATGATATGATCGTTGTGATTCCGGTGACCGTGCTGGCGGCGGTGCTTCTTCTGGCGTTTACCGGAAGAACAGCTATCCGGGGAGATGCGGCCATTGCCATGATCAGTGTGGCGGCGCTGGCCATCGGCTATCTTCTGCTGAGCCGTTATTCCGGCTCGGCCAATATTTCCGCGGATGTGTGCAGTTCTCTGTTCGGTTCGACATCCATTTTGACGCTGACCGGCGCAGATGTGGGCTTCTGCGTAGTGATCTCCGCCGCGGTCATCATCATGTTTGTGCTGTTATTTCATAAAATATTCGCGGTGACCTTTGATGAAAGCTTTGCCAGAGCCACCGGTATCCGGGCTCAGACCTACAACGGGCTGATCGCGGTGATCACAGCGCTGGTGATTGTGGTGGCGATGGAGCTGGCGGGCTCTCTGCTTGTTTCTGCGCTGATTATTTTTCCGGCACTTTCGGCTATGCGGGTTTTTAAGAGCTTTCTGTCGGTGACGGTCTGCGCGGCGGTGGTGTCTGTGTTGGGAACTCTGAGCGGCATTCTGATTTCCATTTTTGCCTCCACACCGGTGGGAGCCAGCATTGTGGCAGTGGATCTGTTGATTTTCGTGCTTTTTGCAATAGCGGGAAAGGCCAGAGGGTAGGAATTATTTTTCTGATTTGCTCATTTTATGGAAAATTCACTGGACACACAGAAGGAAAGCCGGTATAATAAAGAACGCAATTTGGAAAAGCGCCCGTCAGGAGCTTTTGCAAGAGGATAATGATAAAAGGCGTATTTCCTGTTGTTTATGCCGTTGATCGATGGCGGCAGAATGGGTTAATTATTATGAAGAAGAGCAATCATTCCGTGCTGCAGGCACTTTCCATGGTCAGTCAGTTTGGCATCAATATGGTGGTTCCCATCGCCATATGCTGCATTGTCGGCTATTTTCTGGACAGGAGTCTGGGGACGGGATTCTTTTTTATTATTTTATTTTTTGTAGGAGCGGCCGCGGGAGCGTGGAATGTCTACAGGACGGTCAGAACCATCGCAAAGCTGGATGAGCGGAAGGACAACCCCTATGTCAGCAGGATTCAGAAAGAGTAAAAATGTTTTCCTGACGAGATTAAAGGAGTTGGGGACAGCGCCGCCGGAGGAAAAAGTATCACCGGAGGGAGAGACGCAGGACAGTTTTACAGACACGGAGAGCGCGACAATCTCCGGACAGACAGAAGCCGGACGGGCCGTAAAGTTTCAGAAAATTAACACCACGCTTTTGTGCATGATGGCCGGAACGCTGTTGTACGGCCTGGCAGGACAGATCATCATTCTTATTTTTTTAAGAGGAGTCGCCGGTTGTACAGTGGGCTGGTGGGTTGGCATACTGCTGGCGCTATTTGGCGCGGCTCATATGTACTGGAGTCTGGACAGAGCCCTGGATCTGGGAGAAAAGGGAGCAGCGAAGAAGCTGGTTTTCCATAATATTCTGCGGTACGTGGTGTTTCTGGGAGTTTCGATGCTGTTGATGGTGACGGGCATCGGCAATCCTGTCGCCTGTGTGTTCGGCATTTTCGGACTGAAAGCGGGTGCATATCTGGAGCCGTTTCTGGAGAAGCTGTACAGAAAGGTTTTTCTGAGAGAGAAGGAGGTGGAACCCTATGACACAGGGAATTCTGCTGTCTGACGATATTGATTTTATGATTCATGGGGTGTTTTCCTACCAGGTCTTTGGGCAGACAGTCTGGATTACGACCACTCATGTCTGTCTGCTGATCGTCATGCTGGTGCTGATCGGTTTTGCGTTCGTGGTGAACCGCCGTATGAAAAGAGCGGAGGAGATTCCCAGAGGCCTTCAGAACGCAGCGGAAATGATTGTGGAGATGCTGGACGGTATGGTGAAGGGAAGCATGGGCAGGCACGCCAGAGGCTTTCTCAATTATATTGGTACGGTCTTTATTTTCATATTGATCTGTAATATTTCCGGCCTGTTCGGCCTGCGTCCGCCCACGGCGGACTATGGAGTGACCCTGCCGCTGGGAATACTGACGTTTATTCTGATTCATGCCAATAAGATCAGGTACCGGGGCATGAAGGGCGTAGTCAATGATCTGTGCGATCCCTGGCCTTTCTGGGCGCCGATTAACATCATCAGCGATATCGCGGTGCCGATTTCATTGTCGTTACGTCTGTTTGCAAATGTGCTGTCAGGCACCTGTATGCTGGCGCTGGTGTATGGTCTGCTGTCCTTTTTCGCATTGATCTGGCCGGCGGCTCTGCATGTGTATTTTGACCTGTTTTCCGGGGCAATTCAGACATATGTGTTCTGTATGCTGACGATGACTTACATTTCCAATGCAATTGGGGATGAATGATCATAAATTTAACATGAATACTGCAAATCTCATCTTAACGAAGAAACATCCAAGGAGGAAAAAGAGATGGAATTTAACGAGAACTTTATCTTAGGCTGCTCAGCAATCGGCGCGGGCCTGGCGGTAATCGCCGGTATCGGCCCTGGTATTGGTCAGGGAATTGCAGCAGGCTACGCCGCGTCTGCGGTAGGCCGCAATCCTGGTGCGAGGGGCGATATTACCACTACCATGCTGTTGGGACAGGCCGTTGCGGAGACCACCGGTCTTTATGGTCTGCTGGTTGCCATGCTTCTATTATTCGTGAAGCCTCTGGTATAGGGCGCACGAAGGCTGACTCATATGCGGAAGAACCGGTGAAGCTGGGATTTTTGCATACGAAGGAAAGGAGGCAGGGGAATCAATGAATTTGTATACGGGCGGCATGCTTTTGACAACCATGGAGCCCCGGCTGTTTGACCTGGATTTTCAGCTTCTGACGGATTCATTTTTAACGCTGATTTCCGTGTTTGTACTCTTCTTTGCGATGAGTTATCTGCTGTTCAACCCTGTGCGGGCCATGCTGGAGAAGCGTCAGAATAAGATTGCTGACGAGTTGTCCACGGCGGCTGCCGCAGAGGAAGAGGCCAAAAGACTTCAGGCAGAGTATGAACAGAAGCTGTCGGAGATCAATAAGGAAGCTGATGAAATTCTGAGAGATGCCAGAAGCAGGGCACTGGTCAGTGAAAATCAGATCGTGGCGGAGGCAAAAGAGGAAGCACGCCGCATTGTGGAGAGAGCCCAGGTGGAGGCGGAGCTTGAGAAGGCGAAGGCAGCGGACGAGGTAAAGCAGGAGATGATTCTGGTTGCCTGCGCCATCGCGGGCAAGGTAGTGGCTGCCAATATCAATACAGAGATTCAGGACAGCCTGGTGGATGAGACCTTAAAGGAAATGGGTGTGAGCACATGGCAAAACTGATTTCCAGGACATACGGGGACGCTCTTTTTGAACTGGCGATTGAGGAAAACAGGCTGGACGGGCTTTGGCAGGAGAGCGAGACTATTCTGACGGCGCTTTCTGAAAATCCGGAGTTTTTTGAGCTGATGAGTCATCCGGGCATCACGGGAGAAGAAAAGCTGCAGGTGATAGAGACGGTGTTCAGAGGGAGAGTCAGCGACACCATGACCGGGTTTTTGCTGCTTGTGGCGGAGAAGGAACGGTGTAATGAGCTGCCGGCTATCCTGCAGTATTTTATTGACAGAGTCAAAGAGGAAAAGAAAATAGGGGTTGCTTATGTGACTACCGCGTCCGCTTTGGACAAAGCCGGAAAAGAAAAGGTAGAGAAAAGACTGCTGGAGACCACTTCTTATCAGAAGATGGAGATGCATTTTGCCGTGGAGGAAAGTCTGATCGGCGGCATGGTTATCCGTATTGGGGACAGGGTGGTGGATTCCAGTGTCCGGACAAAGATAGAAGAATTAAAGAGACAGCTGATGCATATTCAGCTGAAATCGGAAAGGTGCGTATAGATCCATGAATTTAAGACCGGAAGAAATAAGTTCAGTGATCAGGGATCAGATCAGGAGATACGCCGCCGATCTGGAGGTATCCGATGTGGGCACCGTGATCCAGGTGGCGGACGGCATCGCCCGTGTACACGGCCTGGAAAAAGCAATGCAGGGAGAGCTTCTGGAGTTCCCCGGAGAAGTCTACGGCATGGTGATGAACCTGGAAGAGGATAATGTAGGCGCCGTGCTGCTTGGCAGCCAGAGGAATATCAGCGAGGGGGACACGGTGAAAACCACCGGCCGGGTGGTGGAGGTTCCTGTGGGGGATGCCATGATCGGACGTGTGGTCAATTCTCTGGGACAGCCCATCGACGGCAAAGGTCCTGTACAGACGGAAAAATATCGTCAGATTGAGCGGGTCGCCAGCGGTGTAATCACCAGAAGACCTGTGGACACTCCGCTGCAGACCGGTATCAAGGCCATTGACGCCATGGTACCCATCGGAAGGGGTCAGCGTGAACTGATTATCGGTGACAGACAGACCGGCAAGACGGCCATCGCCATTGATACGATTATCAACCAGAAGGGGCAGGGAGTCAAGTGTATTTATGTGGCCATCGGACAGAAGGCGTCCACCATCGCCACGATTGTGAAGACCCTGGAGGAATACGGGGCTATGGCCTATACTACAGTGGTGGCCTCCACCGCCTCTGAGCTGGCGCCGTTGCAGTATATTGCTCCTTATGCTGGCTGTGCCATTGGGGAGGAGTGGATGGAAAACGGCGAGGATGTGCTGGTGGTTTATGATGACCTGAGCAAGCATGCCACCGCTTATCGTACCCTTTCTCTGCTGCTTCGCAGGCCGCCGGGCCGTGAGGCTTACCCCGGCGACGTTTTTTACCTGCACTCCAGACTGCTGGAGCGGGCCTGCTGTATGAACGAGGAGCATGGCGGCGGTACGCTGACCGCGTTGCCCATTATTGAGACCGGCGGGGGATGTATCGGCTTATATTACAACCCACGTGATTTCCATTACAGACGGTCAGATTTATCTGGAGA
>JAJQID010000234.1 GCA_021199405.1 Lachnospiraceae bacterium | reverse complement strand
ACACATGGCATTACAGTGTCGCCGGGTTGGTGGCAATCAACAAGGACGGAAAGGCTGCTGTGGAATCGGCATTGTGGGAGCTTGAGAAGTGTGGGTATGTTCACCGCAGGCAGCTCCGGGATAAAAACGGCAGGCTGTCCACGGTAGAGTATACCATTTACGAGATGCCACATAAGGTGCCGTCGGATGATTTACCGTTGACTGAAAATCCGTCAGCGGTAAGTCCGTCAGTGGAATCCCCACCGGTGGATTTCGACCCACGAATAATAACTAATAAAACAAATACTGAACAGATCAATGAACTGAAAGAGAAAGACACCCGCCACAAATATGGAGCTTATCAGAATGTTTTGCTGACGGATGAGGAGCTGGAGAAGCTCAAAGCAGAGTTTCCTGCTGACTGGCAGGAACGCCTGGAGAGACTGTCCGAGTATATCGCTTCTTCCGGGAAGCATTACAAGAATCACCTTGCTACTCTGCGCAGCTGGGCGCGGCGCGACAAGCCGAAAACGGCAGCTTACAGTCACAGCAACTATACCTGTGCGGAGGGAGACAGCCTGTGAGTATCTTTGATGATTTCCTTACTCGCTTTCCCCTGCAAACTGAGCCGGGCGAGAATGAGTACATGGGTGACGATGGCCTGCTCTATTGCAGCAAGTGCAAAACCCCCGTGCAGTGCCGAGTGAAGATCGGCTCTGTTAAAATAACCGATGGAGAAAACACATACCGCAGGCTGCATGATAGGAACAAAATGCAGCTTGCGGTATGAATTATCGGAATGTGCGGCTCTACTTTTCTTTTTTTCGGTTTTCATTTCCCCAATCGCACAATTTATCCAATACGCTGACCAGGGAATGTCCCCTTTCCGTGAGGGAATACTCTACCTTTGGAGGAATTTGCGGGTATTCGTGGCGAATGATTAAATCATCGGCCTCCAATTCCCTGAGATTTTGGCTCAATGTCTTATCGGCCACGTTTTTCAGATACCGTCGCATCTGGTTAAAGCGTACAGGCTCATATTCCATCAGACAATAAAGGATAACCGGTTTGTATTTTCCGGAAATAAGGGACAAAGTATAGCTATATCCAGTATCATCAAAATTCGCAGTTTCTATATTCTTCATTACACTTGCCTCCAGGTAAGTACCTTACAAATATGTTGGTACTTGCTTTTGAACTGATGCTATGATAGCATATGTACAGCCGAAAGGCAATAAAAAACAGGAGGTCTATCGCAATGAGAAAAGATATAAAGACTACGGAAGCTATTTTCCCGATGCCGGTATTGATGATCGCAACCTACAACGAAGATGGAAGCGTCAATGTAATGAACGCTGCATGGGGGACAATGCTGTCCAGAGATCAGGTGATCCTCAATCTGACGGATACACACAAGACGGTAAAAAATATCAAGTCCAGGAAAGCCTTCACCGTCAGCATCGCGGATGCTGCTCATGTGGTGGAAGCAGATTATTTCGGCGTTGTGTCCGGCAATAATACGCCGGACAAATTTGCGAAAAGCGGGCTGACTGCAAAAAAGTCGGCTCATGTGGATGCTCCAATCATCAATGAATTTCCCCTGTGTATGGAGTGCGAGTTTATCGAATACCAGGATGGAGAATATGGGTGCGGAGTTATAGGCAAGGTCGTCAACACGACAGCAGATGAATCCGTCATGGATGGTGACAAGGTGAATATGGCAAAAGTTTCTGCAATCGCCTTTGACCCGTACACACATGGATATTATAAGGTCACGGAGCGAGTTGGCGAGGCATTCAGAGATGGGTTGAAGCTGAAATAACCGTGGAGGCTCAGTATGGATGTAACGGCGCTACAATTTATTATCATATGCCCTCAGATATTTTTAGCAGGGTTTGTAGAAGCAGTTGCCGGAGGAGGCGGGTTGATATCCTTACCCGCATATGTTGTAGGGCAAGGATGCTTTATACAAGTATTTTATAATTATTAGGAGGAAGTTACTATGAGAGCAGAATTAAAAGAATACCAAGCTGTCGAGGAAGCCGCAATGAAGTTTGTTCAGAGCGTTGCCGAGGGTAACAGCAAATATGCTAAGGAGTTGTTTACTGACGAGGCAGTCCTGTTTGGCTATCTTGATGGCGAACTGGAGCATGGCTCTATCGATCAGTTTTATCACAACGTAGATACCGTGCCTGGCGGCGACAACTTCAGCGCCCGCGTAGATGTCCTACTTTTAGAGGAAACACTGGCTGTTGTTCGTGTCCTTGAGCAGGGCTGGGGGAACCGCATCGATTTCACTGATGTACTGCTTCTCCTGAAGATGAACGGTGTGTGGAAATGTGTGGCGAAAGCCTATAACCAGAACTCCAATACTATTCAGGAGAAATAATGTATCGGGAGAAAATTGAATCATAGCAATCACGACATAAAGCAGGAAATCGCCAAAGGTTTCCTGCTTTTTCTAAACCCAACCAGCAGGAATACAGTCACCTATTTGGCATATAGTGTAAAGGGAAGTCTGCCTGTTTCAAAAGAAAATCCAGAGGGCTGTGTCCTCCTTCAGCTCTCTGGATTTTCTTTTTTGTTGGTTTTTCCTTGACACAAGGAGAACTGTCGCTCATCGGTCGCAGATTGGAGAAGCCATTAATCATTTCTGCTGCGTCGTCCACTAAACTGCAGACAATATCACTTTCCGCTTCCGAACCAACCTCCGACACAGTTATGTGGCGTTGCTTTAACATCTCATATCAAA
Organism: Lachnospiraceae bacterium; assembly: GCA_021199405.1. Classification (GTDB taxonomy): domain Bacteria; phylum Bacillota; class Clostridia; order Lachnospirales; family Lachnospiraceae; genus RGIG6307. Next base: position 1,107 of record JAJQID010000234.1, on the reverse strand, counting down.
ATCATTTACCTAGTTGAAGTACCCACCTACCGTGAAAACATTTCCAACGCACCGGTCGGACATACCCGTACGCAGGCGGGTACCAAGCCCGCGCGCAGACGGCTGATACAGCCATCGCATTTTTCTATTTTTCCTTTCTTATTAAAAGAAATTGCGTCAATCGGGCAGGCATCCGCACAGAGACCGCAACCAATACAGTTCGTATTGTCATACAAAGTCAGTCCGCTTTCCTCGTCCTTATACAGACAGTTTTTGGGGCAAATGCGGACGCAGATCCCGTCCTTGCAATGCAAGCATGCGGTAGACATGAACACAAACGATACCCTTCCATCTTCTCTAAGTTCCTGCACCTTCGCAGTTCTAAATGGTTTTTCTCCGTGTTCAACATCAGTATCTTTTTCATCCATACAGGCCATGACACAGGCACAGCAGGCAGTGCATTTTCCCATATCAAAATGAATCCGACAGGGGTTCAACTGTCACGCCTTCTTTCTTACACCGGCCCGGCAGCTGCGAAAGGCCGGGAAGCCTGAATAGGGATCGACATGATCCGGATCCATCAAACTGTTAACATCCGCTTCCCGATAGCCATGATAGATATATATCGTTCCTAGATCCACCATGGAAGTGAGATTTGCCAGCAGATAGATACGGCCAAAAGGCGTAAATACCTCAATCCCATCGCCCTGAGCGATCTCAAGCGCTTCGGCGTCCGTCGGATTCAGGTCCGCCATCGGAGACGGGCGCAGGGAACGCGCCCAGGGTACATCATGCAGCCGTGAATGCAACGCTCCGGGAATACGGGGACCGGAACAGAGTGTGAACGGATAACGCGCCGGATCCTGTTGGTCCAACGGCTCCCGGTAGGTCGGCAGACAGTCTAGCGACTCAACGTTCGGATGCTCCTCCATACATTTTTGAATCGTCAGTGAATACAGTTCAAATTTCCCGCTGGGGGTGGCAAGTCCATGCTCCAGCATAGTTCCCGGCTGGTACGACTGAACGCCTGGAATCCGAATCGGCAGCGATTCTCCAGCAAGTTCCTCCAAGGTAACAGGAAGATCTGCGATTAGGTATCGCATACAGGCTTCCGGTCCCTCTATAAGC
>JAJQID010000174.1 GCA_021199405.1 Lachnospiraceae bacterium | reverse complement strand
GTATAGTAACTACTGTGTGTGGTAGTTTTTGTATCCATAATGCTTATTATGGATATTTTTTATGCCTGATTTCCACGCGCCCCGGCGCGGGACATCGGACTCTGCGGATACCATCCACTGTTTATCTGCGTCTTATCACGACACCAGCCCCAGCTGTTCCAGCTGCCTGGCATGCTCCTCACCGCTGGAAATCAGGTAGATTCTCGTGGTCTCCACAGAGGAATGTCCCAGCACATCCGCCAGCTTCGAAATGTCTGAATAGATATTATAATAAGTACGGGCGAACAGGTGGCGAAGGTTGTGGGGAAAGACCTTCGCCGGTTCCACCCCCGCCACCTCGCACAGGCTCTTCATTTCACGCCAGATCTGGCTTCTGGAAAGACTTTTCCCGCTCCTTGTGATAAAGATTTCTCCTGTTTCGATTTTCTGTTCCCCGGCGTACCTGAGCAGCTTTTTGGCCAGCTTTCCGGCGATCATGACGGTACGCACCTTGCCCTTCATCACAATTTCTGCTCTGCCGCACCGGGCCGCCTCAACCGTGATATACTGGACCTCCGACACCCGCAGGCCCAGTCCGCAGATCGTCTCCAGCAAAAGCATCAGCCGGATCTTCTGCAGCATTCTGGCCGCTGCAACCAGTTTATCGTAGTCAGATTTTTCCAGCTCCTTATTCTGATCACAGAAAAGCTTCCGCTGAATTTTCAGATATCCCATTTCCAGTTCCTTTAAGCCCAGCCATTTAAAAAAGCCGTTGGCCGCCGCCAGCATGGAATTGACGCTTGTGGCAGCGTAATGGTTTTGCAGGTCATTCTTCCACTCCGAAACGGACGCCTTCGACAGGGAACGGCCATTCAGAAACTCCCGCAGATTGTTCAGATCCCTCCTGTACTTATCCCGGGTATTCTTTGATTTTCCCTCGATCTTCATCCACTCAAGATACTCCTTGATCTCCTCTTTTGTTACTTTTCTCTCGTTTTCCATTGCCATCAGACAGGACACCTCCATAAAGATTTTTCCACCCATGCGATTTCACGGCTGAAATTTTGTTATAAAAGATTGTACCATTTCCTGTGGTATTAGAGAATTTTAATCATTTTAAAGGCAAAAAAATAGTCCACATGGTTATTTCTCCCACGTGGACTATCCATTTTCCCTTTTGCTGTTCTGCAGCAGGCTTATTCATTTATTCTCCGGCTTTTTCTCCGCCGTTTCTTTCTCCTCCGGCTTTTTCTCCCCGGAATCTTCACTCAAAAGCTCCGGATTTTCGGTAATTACCACATCCGGCTCCCCGTCTCCGTCGATGTCTACAAGAGTGGTATCCATTTCGCCGTCGCCCGTAGTATCGGTTTTCACCACATCGAACACGCCGTCGCCGTCCAGATCCTCCATCACCGTGTCGATGTTTCCATCTCCGGTTGTGTCCGCCATCACTGTGTCGATTTTGCCATCTCCGGTTGTATCCGCCGCCACAGTATTGACCTTGCCGTCGTCATCCAGATCCAGAGGAATGACATCTATTTCCTCATCCTCACGATCCTTTTTTTCTCTGAGCTTTCTGACTGCAAACACAGCTGCCCCGGCGACTGCTCCCACCAGTACGGCTCTTTTGAAAACCTTCTTTTTGTCCATACGCTTTTCCTCCCTATTGTGTTGCACATTTACCAGAATAAGGTATCACATTATGAACCGCCATTCAAGGAAGGAAATAAAAAGATTTTATAAAGAATTTCGCCGTATATTTTTTCTTTGCCTGCAATCAAACGCCTTATTCCATATCCAGCTTTTTTTCATCTCTGTACAAAATGAATGTAAACAAAAATGAAAGTACCAACGCAAGCACATAGCCCATAATCGCGACCATAAAATTGCTGGGGTTATCCGTATCAATAAACTGAACAATGCCAAGTATGCCTGATCCCATAAGAGTAGTAGCTTCCAGCCCCAGTATTCCCATAAAGGCCGCGGAAATCAGGCCGGAGGCCACCACCCCTCCCATGGCCTTTTTATTGGTCATGGTGACGCCGTATAGCGCCGGCTCGGAAATCCCGAAAAATGCGGAAATCCCCGCTGAAAATGCTGTCGACCTGTACTCCGCGTCCTTTGTTCTCAGCGCGACGGCAAAACAGGCGCCGGCCTCGGAAATATTATGGGCCACCTTTGCGGGTGCAACAATGCATTCATGTCCATGAGAGATAAATGCAGCCGTTGTATACGGCACCAGCAGCTTATGCATGCCTACAGCGATGAGGAACGGCATAATCGCCCCCAGAACCGCAACGATGATCCGTGCGGAATTGCCATGAATGCTTAGCAACGCGTTTGTAAATACCTCTCCTATTTCGAAGCCCAGAGGAGAAAGAACAATCAATGAGACCGGTGTCACAATCAAAAAGCAGACAATCGGCACAAAAATGGCTTTCACTGCTTTGGGACATATTTTGCTGAAATTTTTTTCAACGATGGAAAGAAAAATGACCGTTAAAATGGCGGGGAAAATTTGCGAGCTGTATGTATAATTGGGAACCTTCAGGCCAAGGAAGGTCAGCCCCTCCTCCGCAGCCAGCAGCTCGGTAAAGCTCGGCATGATGGACAGTCCGACGATCACTGTGGCGATAATTCTGTCGCATCTGAGTTTGGTGGCCGTCGTAACCGCCACCATGATCGGCAAAAAGTAAAAAACGGCGTCAGCTGCATAATACAGCATGGAATAAACTCCGCTTTCCTCTGTAAGGGCCCCGGCTGTTACCAGCAAAGTGACGATTGTCTTTAATAATCCCGCCCCTGTGATTGCCGGGACAAGAGGGTTAAACACACCGATCATGAAATCAAGGAACCCCGCCCCTGCTTTGTCCCTGATTGCTTTGACCTTCTGCCTGCCGGATTTAGTACTGTCCTCAGGCAGCAAATCTTTTCTGTTGTGGCTCAGCTCGATCAGTTCATCATAAATTCTTGTGATGTCCTGTCCGATGATTACCTGAAACTGCACATTGACAACAACACCCTGGACTCCCTCTATCTGCATTACGCCATCTACATCCGCTTTTTCATTATCCACAAGCTGAAAGCACAGACGCGTAGAGTTATGCTCAAAATATTCTACATTCTGAAATCCTCCAACCTGATCCAGTATAGATACGGCGATTTGTTCATAATTTTTACTTTCCATGTGAAATTCCTCTTTTTATACGACAGCTGTACAAAAGCAAAAAAAGACCAGCAGATCCACCGATGGTCTTTTTTTGCGAAGCTTATTCTCTGTTTACGATTGTAAAAATCATAACAAACTCTTTTAAATCGGAAATAACGGTTTACGAATGATGATTACCAGGGGCGGCCCGTACAATTAATTAACCATGTAAAATTTATCTTTTCTTATCCCGGCTGCGGTAAATCAGGAACTTTACAGTTGCCACAAGGCCAATCCAACCGGTCACGTACCCAAGCACTCTGGTCTCAGACAGATCCTTCTCTTCCATCTTTGCGTAAACTGCGGCATACACGCTGCCACCGAGAATAATACTGACAACAAGACCCAGGATGGAGCCCACATTTGGTATGTAGGAACAGATTAATACATACACCGGCCACAGGGCTACCACCGTAGAGTTCACCTTAGCGCCAAAAACAGGAATTTTCCCTTCCTCGTCTTTGACATGCAGTCCCAGGCAAATCTGACCCGCATAGGGAATCCATCCCAGCCAGGCCCTGCCGCTGCCAAGCTCCTTCAAAACATGAGTTCTTCCAATACCGTTCAGTATAAAAACTATAACCAGTAACGCCACAAGCAAAAGGACGGCCATCCCCAGTTCCTCTAAAACAGCATCTGATATAGAAAAAGCA
>JAJQID010000242.1 GCA_021199405.1 Lachnospiraceae bacterium | reverse complement strand
ATATTATATCACCCAGGTTTCCGTGAAGCCGCCTACCTTTGTGATTTTTGTCAATGACAGAGAGCTGATGCATTTTTCCTATACCAGATACATTGAAAATAAGATCCGGGATACCTTTGGCTTCAGAGGCACGCCGCTTCATTTTATTATCAGAGAACGAAGCAAAAAGGAGCAATAATCGTGGAAAGAATCATTTGTCTGCTCCTCGGCTATGCGCTGGGGAATTTTCAAACCGCATATATTATCGGGCGGATTCATCATATTGATATCCGGGAATATGGCAGCCATAACTCCGGCACCACAAACGCACTGCGGGTGATGGGGCGAAAAACAGGACTGATTGTACTGGTGGTAGATATTCTGAAGTGCGGGATCGCCATCGGACTGACAAGACTGTTGTTTGGTTCCACTCACGGAGACATGATTTATGTGCTGATGATGTATGCCGTGACGGGTACCATACTGGGACATAATTTCCCGGTTGTGATGGGCTTTAAGGGGGGCAAGGGCGTTGCCTGCACCGCCGGGATGGTTTTCTTTTACCATCCCTATATGATTCCGGCGGAGGTAGTTATTTTCTTTGCTGTCTTTTTTACGACCCACTATGTGTCCTTAAGCTCCCTTCTGGCCTATGCGGGGATGCTGATCCAGATTATTATTCTGGGCCAGAACGGCTTTCTGGGGGCGTTGAGCGCGGCACAGCTCGGGGAAATTTATGGGCTTACGATTTTTCTGACGGTGATGGCTTACTGGAAGCACAGGGAGAATATTCAACGGCTTCTTTCCCATACAGAGCGGAAGACGTACTTATCCAGGAAAAACAGAGCTGAATGATTAGTAATGAGGGACAATGTCTTTCATGCAGCACATTGACAGCCGGACTGCCGGTATCGGTGTGACAGATTTGAACGAACAGTGAAAAGGAGAAAATATGGCGAATGTGGGAGTCATCGGAGCGGGCGGCTGGGGAACGGCCCTGTCCGTTCTTCTGGCACAGAATCATCAGGCGGTAACCCTCTGGTCCATTGTGGACGCGGAGGTTCAGATGTTAAATGAAAGCAGGGAGCAAAAGGAAAAGCTGCCGGGGGTCATTCTGCCGGAAAGTGTGAAGGTCACCGGAGACCTGGAAGCTTCTGTAAAGGATATGGATCTGGTGGTGCTGGCGGTGCCTTCTGTCTACATTCGTTCCACTGCGGCCAGTTGTGCTCCGCATATCAGGCAGGGGCAGGTGGTTTTAAATGTGGCAAAGGGCATTGAGGAAGCCACTCTGCTGCCCATGGCGGATGTGATTGAGCAGGAAATTCCGCAGGCAGATGTGGCGGTGATGTCCGGCCCCACACATGCGGAGGAGGTGGGAATCGGGATGCCCACCACCATTGTAGTCGGCGCCAGAAGCCGCAAGACTGCGGTTTTCATTCAGAATATTTTTATGAATGAGCGGTTCCGGGTTTATATCAGCTCAGACATGCTGGGAATTGAACTGGGCGGTTCCTTAAAGAATGTGGTGGCTCTGGCTGCAGGAATTGCGGATGGCCTGGGATATGGCGACAATACTAAGGCTGCGCTGATCACCAGAGGACTGGCGGAGATCACACGGCTGGGAATCGCCATGGGAGGAAAAGCAGAAACCTTCGGCGGCCTGACAGGCATGGGCGATCTGATTGTTACCTGCGCTTCCGTACACTCCAGAAACCGCAGAGCCGGATATCTGATCGGTCAGGGCTACACCTGCGAGCAGGCTATGGCGGAGGTCAAAATGGTGGTAGAGGGTGTATACAGCGCCAGGGCCGCCATTCGGCTGGGGCAGAAATACGGCGTCAGGCTGCCGATCATTGAGGAGGTAAACGCGGTTCTCTTTGAGGGCAGAAGCGCTCTGGAGGCTGTCAGCAATCTGATGCTGCGGGATAAACGGGTGGAATATCCGGTGGTGGACTGGGAATAGGTTTCCGGCTGTCCGGTAAATGCTTTCCGGAAGAGCGGAATACAGGCTGGATGAGATGAATATGCTCATGGCGTATGGAAGGAGGCAATATGAAAATCACTTATACAGGACAGAACGGATATGTCGTTGAAACGGGGATTGTGAATATTGTGTTTGATTTTTGCGGCGGGGAGCTGCCGCCCATGGCGAAGGAGCTGCCGTTGCTTGTATTCGTCTCCCACGGACACGCCCTGCACTTTGATCCGGGTATTTTTTCCTTTGTCTCAGAATACCCGAATGTACAGTTCTTTCTCTCCCATGATATTCTGCTGACAGAGGAGCTTCAGAAACAGTATGGGGTTACCAGAAGCGTGATGAAAAAGATTTCCTTCCTGCCGGAAGGGGTGCGGCGGGTCATACCGCTGAAGGCGGAGAATGGTGAAAATAACTATATTATTATGGAAACCATAAAAACCTGCGGGGAAGGGATTGCCTTTCTGCTGAATATTGCGGGGAAACGCGTTTATTATGCCGGGGATATGAACTGGTGTGTTCGGGAAAATGATTCCAGACAGGTTTTCAACCAGCGTACCGCCAGGTTTAAGTATTACATGGAAAAGCTGTATGACAGAGATATTTACCTGGCCTTTGCCAATCTGATTCCTGATCAGGGAAAGTACAGCCGCCTGGGTATAGATTACCTGCTGAATACCGCATCCGTGACCAATGTAGTGCCCATGGGTTTCGGGGAGAATGAGACGGCTGTGTTTACATATCAACGGGAGCGTGAGGAAAAGAAGCTGCCCGGGAGGGTGGTTGCTCTGACAAAGATTGATGAAACAGTTTTGCTGGAATGATATCATAAATACTGTTAATAATATACAAAAATATATAAGTAAAATTTGTAAAAAGTCACGAAATTTTTCTGTGCAAAAGAAAAAAAGGTTTTTAAATTATAAAAAAAGGGGTATAATTATAAATAAGTAGAAATAAAATTGTTTTATGCGGGTAAATTCAGAAGGAGGGAAGCAGAATGAGGTTTGAAACAGGTATGCTCGTGGTACATCCGGTGTATGGCGTTTGCAAGGTGGAGCATATCGGGCCAGTGGATGTGAAGCTGGATAAATCACAGAGGTCTTTTTACAGGCTGGCTCCGGTGTATGATTCGAAGAGCAAGCTTTTTGTACCCGTGGATGGTGAGAATTTTGATCTGCGACCGGTGATGACCAAACAGAGTGCGGAGGAGCTTGTCAGTCAGATTCCGACGGTGGAACCTGTCAAAATCACCAATGAGAAGGATCGGGAAAGAATATTTAAGGAGATGCTGCATACCGGGGATCACCGGGATACTATTCGTGTCATTAAGACGATCTATAAACGCAGGCAGGATCGTATGCGCGCCGGCAAAAAGAATATGTCCATGGATGAGAAATATCTGAGCATTGCCCGTGACCGCTTAAATGGCGAGCTTGCTGTGGCTCTGGGTATTGAGAAAAGCGGTGTGGACGCTTATATATCCGATATGCTGGAGCGTTAATGATGGAGCGAGCGTAAAATGAGATAAGGACAGACACACAGACAGCCTGTAAACTGTCTGTGTGTTTTTTTCTTGACTATTTACCGGGATTTTACTATACTATAAGCTGGCATGCGGAAGAGAACGACACAGGATTCGTCTGCCGGAGGAGCAACCTATGATCAGAAGTATGACGGGCTTTGGCCGGAGTGAGCTGCTGGCCGGCAGCCGCAAATATACGGTGGAGATCAAGTCAGTGAATCACAAGTATCTTGATGTGACAGTCAAGCTGCCCAGGAAGCTGACTTTTCTTGAGATTCCGATTCGCAATGAGCTCAAGGAATACGCCTCCAGGGGAAAGGTGGATATTTTTATTTCCATGGAGGATTATTCTGAAAGTACAGTCTGTGTAAAGT
>JAJQID010000291.1 GCA_021199405.1 Lachnospiraceae bacterium | reverse complement strand
GTGTGGACGAGGTGCGCCGTCAGATCAATCAGGATGTGGATATCAAGCCCTATCGCTCCGCCTGGAAAATTTATATTGTGGACGAAGCGGAAAAAATGAATATTCAGGCTCAGAACGCGGTATTAAAAACCCTGGAGGAACCGCCGTCCTACGCGGTGATTTTGCTGCTGACGGCGAACCTGGACAGTATGCTGGAAACCATCAGGAGCCGTTGTGTAAATATGGCCACGAGGCCGGTGGAGGATGAGAGGCTGCAGCGCTACCTTATGCAAAAGGTGTATCTTCCGGACTATAAGGCAAGTGTGTGTACGGCGTTTGCCAGAGGAAACGTTGGGCGGGCGCTGGAGCTGGCGTCCAGCCAGGAGTTTGAGGAAGCCCGGGAGGAGACAGTGGCGCTTCTTCGCTCACTGAAGGAAAAAAGCGCTGCGGATCTGGCGGCGATTGCCAGAAAGAAGGTGGACAAAAGCCAGGATACATCCGGCTTTCTGGAGCTTTTGCAGCTCTGGTACAGAGATGTTCTGCTTTATAAGGCAACGGGAAGCGCAAAGCACTTGATTTTTGCAGAAGAGTTACAGTATATTAAAAAGACAGCGGCGGAGTGCTCTTTTGAGGGATTGAATCAGATCCTGGACACGGTGCTGCGCACGGCGGACAGGCTTGGGGGCAACGTAAACGCGGAGCTGAGCATGGAATGGCTGCTGCTGACGTGCCGGGACTGCCAGATGCAGCGGATGGGCCGCGAAAGGTCACTGAAATATGGTGACAGGGAGGTTGATAGATGAAAAAAATTATTGGAGTGAGATTTCGTACAGCGGGAAAGATCTACTATTTTGATCCGCTGGAGTTTCAGGTAAAGCGGGGGGATCATGTGATTGTGGAGACCGCCCGGGGAATCGAATATGGTACGGTGGTGGGAGATCCCAGAGAGGTGGAGGAGGCAGAGATTGTTTCCACGCTGAAGCCGGTGCTGCGGATTGCCAGCCAGAGAGACATGGATCAGGAGGCAGAGAATAAGAGAAAAGAAAAGGAAGCGTTCAAAATCTGCCGTGAAAAAATAAAGGAGCATGGGCTGGATATGAAGCTCATCGACGCGGAGTATACCTTTGACAATAATAAGGTGCTGTTTTATTTTACCGCGGACGGAAGGATAGATTTCAGAGATCTGGTGAAGGATCTGGCGTCTGTTTTCCGGACAAGGATAGAGCTGCGTCAGATCGGAGTCCGGGATGAGACCAAGATCCGGGGCGGAATCGGGATGTGCGGCCGACCGTTGTGCTGTCATTCTTATCTGTCGGACTTTATTCCGGTTTCCATTAAGATGGCAAAGGAACAGAGCCTGAGCCTGAATCCGACCAAGATTTCCGGGATGTGCGGCCGGCTGATGTGCTGCCTGAAAAATGAACAGGATACTTACGAGGAGCTGAACCGGAAGCTTCCCGGCGTGGGCGACGGGGTGATCTGTCCGGGAGGACTGAGAGGAGAGGTCAGCAGCGTAAACGTGCTCAGACAGACGGTGAAGGTCGTGGTGGAGGAAGGCGGCGATAAGGAAGTCCGGGAATTTGCGGCGGAGGAGATTCACTTCCATCATCATAAAAACAGCAAGGTAGAGATCACCGAGGAGGAGCTGCAGGCGGTCAGAGACCTAGAGGAAAAGAACGACGTGGAGAGTCTGGAGCCGGAGGAACAGACTCTGAGACCGGAACGCAGGGAGAAACCGTACAGGGAGCGTGGCCATGAGAACCGCGGCAGGGATAACCGCAGCCGTGAGAAATACGAGGCAAGAGAAAACCGGAAAGCGGGCACAGAGGAAGTAAGAAGCCGCAGATCCCGCCCGGAGACTGCGGAAGGCAAAGCAGCGAAGGACGTTCATTCGGAGGAAGCCGGGAAAGCGCCGGGAAAAGAACGGAGCGGTTCCGGCGGGAAGGAACGTTCGGAAGGAACCCGGGGCAATGACAGACCGGGAAAGGGCGTCAGAACCTATCAGAACCGGAGTGCCGCGCGGGACGGTGATTCCGGGGGAAAAGCCGCAAAACAGGGAACTCAGGGTGAGAAGCCGCAAACCCAGAGAGAGGCAGCAGAAAAATCAGTCGTCCAGAAGACGGTTCAGGACAGGTCTGCGGAAAAAGCCTCCGAGAATGAAAAAACCGGTCAGTCAGGCAGTCGCAGGAGAAGTAATTATCGATACAAAAAATCCCGCAGAACTCAGGAAAATGGAGGCAGCAGTGAAGCTTAAGCTAAATCCGGGCGAGCGTCTGGATGACCTGCAGAGAAACGGTTTTCAGATCATTCAGAATCCGGAGAAATTCTGTTTTGGCATGGACGCGGTTCTGCTTTCCAGCTTTGCATCTGCAAAAAAGGGAGATCGTGTATTGGATCTGGGCACCGGCACCGGCATTATCCCGATTCTTATGGCGGCAAAAACCCAGGCCGCGGCATTTGTGGGGCTGGAAATTCAGCATGACAGTGCAGATATGGCTGACAGAAGCGTCATTTTAAATGGCCTTCAGGATCGGATAAAAATTGTGGAAGGGGACTTAAAGGAGGCGGCGAGGCTTTTTGGCGCCGCCTCCTTTGACGTTGTGACATGCAATCCGCCTTACATGATTGGGAACCATGGGCTGACCAATCCGGAGGAAACGAAGGCAATCGCCAGGCATGAAATTCTGTGCACTCTTGAGGATGTGATTTCCCAGGCAGCAAAGGTGTGCAGGCCGGGGGGACATTTTTTTATGGTACACAGACCGTTTCGGCTGGCGGAAATGATTTCCCTGATGGTGGAGTATCGTCTGGAGCCCAAGCGGATGAGGCTGGTTTATCCGAAGGTGGATAAGGAACCCAACATGGTGCTGATTGAGGGCGTCCGCGGCGCAAAGAGCCGCCTGCAGGTGGAAAAGCCGTTGATTGTGTACGACAAGGAGGGAAATTATATGCCGGAGATTTATGAGGTTTATGGATACTGATATGCAGACGCCGATTGGGTGAAATACAGAGGAAAGAGAAGTCTTTTCTGAGAGAAAGGAACCTGATTTATGACAGGAATGTTATATTTGTGTGCCACTCCCATAGGAAATTTAAAGGATATGACGCCCCGGGTGATTGAGACGCTGAACAGCGTAGATCTGATTGCGGCGGAGGACACCAGAAACAGCAGAAAGCTGCTGACTCATTTTGACATTCATACGCCCATGACCAGCTATCATGAATACAATAAGGTGGAAAAGGCGTATCAGCTGATTGAAAAGCTGCGTCAGGGCCTGAATATAGCTCTGATCACGGATGCGGGCACGCCTGCCATCTCTGACCCCGGGGAGGTGCTGGTGCGGATGTGTCAGGAGGCAGGGATTACAGTGACGTCGCTGCCGGGTCCCGCGGCCTGTATCACGGCGCTGACGCTGTCGGGGTTAAGCACACGCCGTTTTTGCTTTGAGGGCTTTCTTCCTGCCGAGAAAAAAGACAAAGCTGTCATTCTGGAGGAGCTGAAAAGGGAAAGCCGGACAATTGTGATTTATGAAGCGCCGCATCGTTTGAAACGGACACTGAATGAGCTTTATGAAGCCCTTGGGGAGCGGCGCGTAACTCTCTGCCGGGAGCTGACGAAGGTGTTTGAGACAGTGATACCAACGACGCTCGGGGAGGCGGTGACCCTGTATGAGACGGAAGAGCCAAGAGGGGAATTTGTGCTGGTGATCGAGGGCCGGAGTCTGGAGGAAAAGCGCCGGGAGGAGATCGCGGACTGGGAGAGGATGTCCGTGGAGGAGCACATGGAGTTCTACGAGAGCCAGGGAATGGACTCCAAAAGTGCCATGAAGCAGGTGGCGAAGGATCGGGGCGTAGGAAAGCGGGAGATATACAGC
>JAJQID010000278.1 GCA_021199405.1 Lachnospiraceae bacterium | reverse complement strand
CCCTCCAGGGCGCCGCCAACGGGAATGGTACAAAGAGAGATCAGCAAAAAGGAATGGGGGATATGCATGTGAGCGAATCAGATACGTTTGGAGGACAGGGTTAGACTTGCTGAGTATGGGCTGCCGGCAGACAAAAGGGGGCTGACTGCCATTCTCAAGAAATCCGCTGCCCTGCCGTTGGATCAGTTCTTTTTCCTGAAAAGTGATTTCCGGGCGTTTACAGCAATTTTTCAAAAGACGTTTGGATATGCTGTGGAGAAACCGGAAACATATCAGGATGGAGCGGAGGCGGCCTACAGGCTTCTGGTTTCCGGAAAAGAGGAGGAAACCTGCCTGGGTCTTCTGAATTTGCTGAAAAAGAATTATCGTTTCTTTTTCGAGAAGATTCACAATATCGAGGACGAGAGCCTGGAAGCAGCCCAAAAATCTGATGTAATCAGGAAAATGCCCCGCCAGCTGTGTCTGGAGGAAAGAATCAGACGGGCGGATGACAGAAAGACCGGCCTTTTCCCGGTGATTTTGCTCCCGGTACAGCAGCTTTATCTGGGAACCTGTACGCTGACCGGAAGCTATTATCCGGCAAGGCTTTACCAGAACCATGTGCAGTCTCTGGTGCGAGCGGCCCTGGAGGGGAGAAAAAATATAAAGAACACAGTGGTGGATATGGCGATGATGGGCTGCTGCAGCAGTGAAAAATATGACGCGGACGCCCTTTTCCTGCATATGGCAGTCATCCCTTATATCCTGATCAAGGAAGCAAAGGAGGATTTTGAACAGTATGGCAAATAACAAAACCGTTTACCAGACCAGCCGCATTCTGGCAAAGAATGTCACAATGAGCAACGATACCTGGGCAACAGGCCTGAACAACAATGATCTGATTATCGGGCCAAGCGGCGCCGGCAAGACACGGGGGTATGTAAAGCCCAACATCCTCCAGGCGAACGGCTCCATGGTTATCGCTGACACAAAGGGTAACCTTTATGAGGAGTTGTCTCCGTTTCTGGAAAAGAAGGGATATCGGACGCTGCTCATCGACTTCAAGGAAATGAAATCCACCTGCGGCTATAATCCGATGGATTATCTTCCCTATGACAGGAACCGTAAATGTTATTCAGAGGAGGGGATTCGCAGGCTCTGCACGGTGCTGGCACCTTCGAGCCCGGCTGACAAAGATCCCTTCTGGAATAATGCCTCCAGACAGTATCTGGAATGCCTGATGGCGTATGTGATGGAGTGTCTGCCTCCCCGGGAACGTTCGCTGGAATATGTAATCCGGCTGTTTGGAGAGATGCAGACAAAGGTGTTCGACAACCTGATGAAGGAGCTGATGAGCATTGACCCGGAGTGCTATGCGTCAAAAATATATCGGGGAATCATGGGAAACATGGAAGCCGAAAAGATGCACGCTTCTATTCTGGGTATCCTCTCGGAGCATCTGAATGGACTGAACACACAGGCTGTGCTGGAACTGTACAATCATCCCAATAAGCTGGCGTTTGAAACTCTGGGACAGGAAAAAACGGCGCTCTTTTTGTCCATCAGTGATACGGACCGCTCCAGTGATAAGCTGGTCAGCCTGTTTTATACGCAGGCACTGCAGGCGCTGTGCAGCTATGCGGACCAGAAATGCGAGGACAACCGCCTGCCTATGCCGGTGCGTTTTATCCTGGATGACTTTGCTACCAACTGCGTGATTGAAAGCTTTGATAATATTATCTCTGTCATCCGATCCCGCGAGATATATGTCAGCATCATTATCCAGAGCATTTCCCAGCTGAACGGTGTGTATGGTCCGGAAAAGGCGAAGACCATCATCAATAACTGCGACAACTGCCTCTATCTGGGAGGCCTGGATGTGGGGACAGCTGATTATTTCTCCATAAAAACGAATATGAATATGCACGCTATCCTGAATATGCCGCTGGACAATGTTCTGCTGTTTACAAGGGGAAGAGACTTCAGACAGGTAGAAAAATATGACCTTTGCTCTCATCCGGATTATGAGGAGATGCAAAGGCTGCAAAAGGCGGCGCGGAGCAGGAAAATTCTGGAGGCCGTTGAAAAGACGGATACGGAAAGCGTGCCTGACCTGCGGCAAAGAGCCTGAACCTGATAACTGTGAAAAAAGGAAACATACAATAGGAGGAAAAAATATGTATATCGAACCCAGAATCCTGAAAGAAAGCCGCAATGGCGTCGATATTTACGAAATCCGGGATGAAATGCTGCTGCACAGGGAAATTCAATGTGTGGGAGAAATCAACGCTGAGAGCGTTAATTCCATGATTTCCCAGCTGATCTACCTATCCCGTCAGGAGCCGGAGAAGGAAATCACAATGTACATTAACAGCCCGGGTGGGGAGGTGGCCAGCGGTCTGGCGCTGTATGATGTGATGAAAGCCATCCGCTGTCCCATTCGGACTGTCTGTGTGGGCACGGCCGCCAGCATGGGCGCCGTTTTATTCGCTGCGGGGAACAGTCGCGACATTCTTCCTCATGCCAGAGTGATGATCCATGACCCTCTGATTCCCGGCGGAGTTGGCGGAAGCGCCCTTCAGCTTAAAGGAATCAGCGAGGACCTGATGCGGACTCGGGAAATTTTGTGCCGGATCCTTGCGGAGCACACCCACAGGACGCTGGAGGAAATCTATGAAAAAACCGGTAGGGACACCTATTTTTACGCGGATGAGGCGGTAGAATACGGGCTGGCGGACAGGGTGGTGGAGCAGTTCGATCAGCCCTGGAATGAAATTTGATCTCCGCCGTAAAGTGCAAAAAACAACCATCGCTGAACCAAAAAGGAGATGAATCAATGAATAATTTCGGAAAGCCGGACTATGATACAGGAAAATTTGGCAAAATGTTTGCGGAAAGATTTTTCCTGGACTCAGATTTTCGCAAAAGCGATTGCATCATTCTGGAAAATGTATGCGAAAACTATATTCAGAGGGAATCAGAAGAAGTGAGAAGCGAAGATCAGCCTTCAATGGATGAAATATATCTTTTCGCGGAAGATGAGCTGGAGGACGGAGAATGGTTCCGGGAGGAAGACAGCGAGTGCTTTGAGCTGGTGGTCATCAGAGAAAACCGGGTGCTGGCAGCTGTATCTGTGGCGGAGCTTCCTCCATCCTGGGGCTATGAAGATTCATCCCTTTGTGAGCATCGGCGCAGGGATTGCTTCAACCAGCGGATTCGGAAGAATTTTGAGAAAATGGGATTTACGGAGATTGAAAAAAGCTCATGCGGATGGAGTCAGAAAAAGGAAGTCTCCCTCAGCCCTGAGAATCTTCTTTTTGCTGAAGAAATGCCTGTAAAAGATGAACTTCGCTGGCTGAAGATGAATGATTACCACCGGGTGCGAAATATCATTGTTGAAAACCTGAGTCAGGAGAAGCCACCGGAATATCTGATTCCTTTCAGGTGTCCGGAACAGCATCTTTTCTCTGATGAGAAAGATTTGAGAAAGCTGATAAGAGAAGGATTGATCATGAGGGAAAATAACAGGATTTATGTGACAGCCAGCGGTAAATACTCCGGTCTGGTCACTGCCTATCGAAGAGGCAAAAGCGAAGTGGAACAGGTAGTGATAGCTGTCGATAACGGAAGACAGTTTTTTGACAAAGTAAAACGCTGGGAGCTGGGTCAGCAGAGTCAAAGTGAGGAGATCGAAATCTTTGGCTGGAAACAGAAGCGGAGCTGTTGACAATGGATCAGGCTGGGATTTGGCTGAAGTGAAAAGTATTTTTCAAACCGTTCCCCGCTGTAGTTCATGCCAGCCGAAGCGGAAAGTCCTGCGCCGGCATCGCGATGACAATGGCGTCTGCCGTCTCGATTTCATTTTTCAGCTGTAATAATTGATCCGGCACTTTCGTTTGGGCGGAGAATGCTTTGCTTATCGTTTCACCGAAGGAGGTCCCGGTAGATTTGTAAGTCGATATC
>JAJQID010000208.1 GCA_021199405.1 Lachnospiraceae bacterium | reverse complement strand
GCGATTTCCCGTTCTCTCAAGTAGAACATATCATTGAGCAGATTTTAAAAAGGGTGATTGCAGACGGCAAGGGGATTGAGGTCAACACATCTTGTTATCGGTATGGACTGGACATGACGCCATGCAGAGAAATTCTGGGAATGTATCGTGACCTCGGAGGTGAGATTCTGACGATTGGTAGCGACAGCCATAAACGGGAACACCTTGGTGTTTATATACCGGAAACGATGAACGAACTGAAAGGCATGGGATTCAAACAAATCTGTACGTTTGAACACATGAATCCAATGTTTCATCCGTTATAGGAGTTTCGCTGGCAAACGTTGTCCAGAATCACAAAGGGGACTGTCCCTTTCCGGTACGTATGTACGCAGCGAATGACCGCGTTTACCCGTATTATATTTCCGGAAATTATACGCTTTCACTCGTTGAGCCTGAAGCAGCGGTATTTTCAGCGGCGGGGATTTCGGGATAATGGAAACCGTAAAATATTTACTGTATTCCGGAACGGATTTCACGGAAATCATCTTTCCGGGGGTGCGAATGAAGTCTTAGGATTGGTGTGAAACTGTGCGGAAAAATGAAAAAGCGCACGCTTTCGTAAATACGGAAAATCCGGCATATGGGCAGTTGCCTGTGTGAAAGCCTGAGAACGCGAAACAGGTATTTTAAAAATGAAACGATGTAGCAAAGCCGGTTCACGGAAACGTGGAGCCGGTTCTTTTTATGGGTAAGAAAAATTGGGAGGTTTTTATGAACACAAATATCAGAAATGAGATTAAAGCACAGATTGTGCGCGAGGGTATGACGATGCAGGAGGTGGTCGACCTGTTGGCTGACGAGTATGGATGGAGCGATTCTGTCTCCAACCTGTCCGCGAAGCTGCAAAGGGGGTCGCTGCGCTATCGGGAGGTCGTGCAGCTTGCCGATGTGATGGGCTACGACATTGTGTGGAAAAAGAGGAGGGATGGCTGATGGAAAAGGCGCAGTATGGGATTATGCGGTTTGCAAAATACAAAGGGCCGGAGATCGGGAATATCGAAGCCCATAATGAGCGTACCAAGAAGAAATACGCCAGCAATCTGGATGTGGATGTGAGCAGGAGCAACCAGAATTTTCATCTGGTGGAGCCGAAAGGAAAGTACCGGGCGGAGGCGGAGCGCCAGATTGCGGAGGCCGGATGCCGCACCAGAAAGGACAGCGTCCGTGTGGTGGAGACGCTGATTACCGCAAGTCCGGAGTTCTTTAAAGGGAAGAAGAAAGCGGCGATAAAAGAATATTTTCAGACAGCGCTGGACTTTATCAGGGCGCATCAGAATCCGGATACCATCCTGTCTGCCGTGGTGCATATGGACGAGAAATCGCCTCACATGCACCTTTCTTTTGTCCCGCTGACGGAGGACGGCAGGCTGTCGGCAAAGGATATCGTAGGCAATAAAAAGAAACTGACCTGGTGGCAGGATGAGTTCTGGAAACACATGGTAAAAAAATATCCGGAGTTGGAGCACGGCGAGAGCGCCAACTACAGAACCTGCCACTGGCAGCTTCTTCCGTATGCTATGGCAAGCCAGACCGGACGAGACCACATCCCGCCGCGGGTATTCAAGGAAATGACCAGGCTCAATAAACAGCGGGAGAGGCTCGACGGACTTCTGACGGGGATGACGCTTCTGAATATGAAAGCCAGGACAGAGGAAATCTGCAAGCTGCTGGATTCCTATATCCCCGGCGTGGAGAAAATGCAGACGCAGTTGAACAAATACAGCACGGCGTTCACGGTGACGGTGACAGAAAATAAGAAGCTGAAGAAGAAAAACGCGCAGCTTTCGCAGTCGCTCGATAAGGCCACGGAGGAAAGCACACTGAAGAAGATCGCCGACGCCAGGCTTAGAAGTGATTATGAGGAGGCGGTCGCGGTGCTGGATCGCATTCCTCCGGAGATTATAAATGTTTATGCCCGGATGCCTGCCGAAAGGAGGAGTAAAGCCCATGAAGAAGTATTATGATAACGCAAAGGATAATGCTGCTTTTGAGCGCTGCGTGGATGTGATGGCGGGAATGTTTGTGAAATATGGACCAGGCGTTTTGGAAAAGCACAGGGGAAAAGGGGTTGATGCACAGATTGATGGGTCCAAAGACAGAGAGGGCAGCTTGAGGGTGGCATAAAAAATATGTCGAAAATAGTATTTACACGTTGTGTATTTACCGGGGATGTGCTATGATAAATACACAATGTGATTGCTATTTATGGGAGAAAAGATTATGGAGTGCAAGGAAAAAATAAAAGAACTTCGGGAGTGTACGGGAATGAACCGTAAGGAATTCTGCGAATACTTTCAGATTCCTTATCGAACTGTGACAGAATGGGAATTAGGCAACAGACATGCGCCGGATTATGTGCTGCGGTTGCTGGAGTATTATATTCGGACGGAAAAGATAAGCGAGAATGACAGTGATCATGTGCAGGGGGAGGAATTATAATTATGACAGGAAAGACTGTAAATGAGACAATTCATGCAAAAGGATTTGATATCAGTATTTATACGAAAGATTTTGAAAATGAATATATTTCATTGACCGACATTGCAAGATACAAGAGCGAAGCACCACATGATGTAGTTAAGAACTGGCTCCGCAACCGTGAGACAATCGAATTTCTGGGCATATGGGAGAGCCTTCATAATCCGGATTTTAAACAGGTCGAATTCGACCTGTTTAGAGGACAGGCGGGGCTAAATGCTTTCACGATGTCGCCGACAAAATGGATTGAAGGTGTGAATGCAATCGGTATCGTGACGAAATCAGGGCGTTATGGAGGTACATTTGCCCATTCAGATATCGCGTTTGAGTTTGCTTCATGGATATCTGCGGAATTTAAGCTGTATATTATCAAGGACTATAAGAGGTTAAAGGTAGATGAGAATAGCAGATTATCATTGGGCTGGAATCTGAACAGGGAGATAGCAAAACTGAATTATAGAATTCACACAGATGCTATAAAAGGAAATCTGATACCGCCCGACTTGACACCGGAGCAGATTTCCTGCACTTATGCCAGCGAGGCGGATTTGCTGAATGTTGCCTTGTTTGGACAGACAGCAAAGCAGTGGAGAGATAAGAATCCGGGCAAAATAGGAAATATGCGGGATGATGCGAACCTGAATCAGTTGCTGGTGCTGGCAAATATGGAAAGCTACAATGCGGTTCTGATTGAGCAGGACAAACCGCAGTCAGAACGGCTGGTGCTGCTGCGGGAACTGGCGGTGAAGCAGATGCAGACATTATCTTCTTTGGACACCACGCAGCTCGCAGCCCTGCCGGGAGGGGAGAGAAGTGAAAAAGAAAACTAAATGCTATATTTATACAAGGGGATCCACTTCCATCCAGGTGGATGGGTACAGTCTGGACGCCCAACGGGACAAACTGCGGAAATACGCCGAATATGAGGATATGACGATTGCCGGGGAGTATTCCGATGAAGGTTTTTCGGGCAAGAATATCCAGGGAAGATTAGAATTCCAGAGGATGTTGAACGACATCCAGGAAGGAAAAGACGGCGTCTCTTTTGTACTGGTGTTTAAACTGTCCAGGTTCGGACGAAATGCCGCCGACGTGCTGAACTCTTTACAGCTGATGCAGGATTTTGGCGTGAACCTGATCTGTGTGGAAGATGGCATCGACAGCTCCAAGGATTCCGGCAAGTTGATGATCTCCGTATTGTCAGCGGTAGCCGAGATTGAGCGTGAGAATATCCGCACACAGACAATGGCAGGGCGGGAGCAGAAAGCCAAAGAAGGAAAATGGAACGGCGGTTTTGCCCCTTATGGCTATTGACTGGATAATGGACAGCTTTTGATTGCTGAAGATGAAGCGGAAGTGATACGCCTGATCTTTGACCGTTATATTCACACGAACGATGGAATTAACGGCGTATGCAGTTATCTGAACAGTCACGGGTATACAAAGAAACTGCGGCAGAACGGCACGATACCGGGGTT
>JAJQID010000069.1:5033-16327 GCA_021199405.1 Lachnospiraceae bacterium | reverse complement strand
AGAGTAAGTTCCACTTGTACCCCTTCAAAGTGGAAGTTAACTTTTCACTTCAGTGATTTTCTTCTGGAATAACGCAGGAAGTATAAGCTATTGACTTCGACGTTCGGCTTGTTTTATACTTTAACGGGAAAATATGAGCCGAACTGACTGAATACAGTTGAAATTTGGAGGGAGTACTATGATATTAGAAGAATTTGATAATAATAAACATGCAATCATTAATCCTGATATGTTACACAAGTCTCCAATAGAAGATTTTCCTGAAGTCACAATATCCTGCTTTTCAAAGGTTCTGTACGATAAGGTCGTTGCGTGTTTCGAAACGGAAGTAATGAAAGAATTACATTCAGCAACAGGAATACAACCGCTTTATCGAGTAAAATATAAAGGGAAAAAGTTTGCACTGTTTCAATCATATGTTGGTGAGCCGAGTTGTGTTGGAATGTATGAGGATGTAATCGCCTTAGGAAGTAAAAAACTGATATTGCTTGGTAATTGTGGCGTATTAGATAAAAATATACAGGACTGTGGAATTATTATTCCAACACGTGCCATACGTGATGAAGGTACAAGTTATCATTATGCACCGGCTGATGATTATATTGATGTGAATAAGAAGTATATTCCAGAGTTCATTGAAGTTTTAAATCAACATGGATATCCATATGTAACCGGTACAACATGGACTACCGATGCCTGTTATCGTGAGACAAAAGATAAAGTGAATCGCCGCAGGGAACAGGGTGCAATCTGTGTTGAGATGGAATGTGCGGGTATGCAGGCGCTTTGTGATTTCAGAAATACAGATTTCTTTCAGTTCTTTTATGCAGGAGATAATCTGGATCATTCTTCATGGGATCCAAGAAGTATCAGCGGATCGTCCAGGATTGATGAAAAAACAAAGATTATGTTTTTGGCATTTGAGTTAGGATTGAAAATTGTCAAAAACACAAATTAAAAATTATCAAAAACATAAATCAGATTTTCTCAAAAACACAAATCGAATTCCCTCAAAAATGATTGACAGATATGATAAAACCGCCATATAATGATATAAATTCTATTCCGGCCAAACATAGAAGAAGGGGACGAATATGGCAAAATACATTCATCGGATTGTAGATCAGGAACTGGATGACAGGCTGGAAGCCTTCGGTGCTACGCTGATTGTCGGTCCAAAGTGGTGTGGGAAAACGACGACAGCTGAGCAAAAAGCAAAGAGCGTATTGCGAATGCAGGATATCGACAGGAGAGAAGCTTATCAGGCCACGGCAAGGACGAAGCCATCACTGCTGTTGAAGGGCGCTAACCCCAGGCTGATAGATGAATGGCAGGATGCCCCTGTCCTTTGGGACGCTGTGCGCCTGGATGTAGACCGCAGACGGGAAGTGGGTCTGTATATTTTAACGGGATCCACATCTGTCCGGGATGATCAGATTCTGCACACTGGAACAGGCCGTATTTCAAGAATGAAGATGTATACGATGAGCCTGTACGAATCCGGGGAATCCAATGGTGCCATATCGCTGGAAAAGCTGTTTTACAATCCTTCCCTGGATATTGATGGGATTATGTCGGGATTGTCAATAGAAGAGCTTATTTTTGCAACATGCAGAGGTGGATGGCCTGGTACCATATACATGAAAAGCGATAAGGCTAAGCTTATGACAGCTACGTCATATCTGGATAATATATGCGAATCCGATATTTCAACAGTGGATGGAGTCAGGAGGAACCCGGCCTGGACAAGACTTGTGCTGAAATCTTATGCCAGAAATATTTCAACATTGACGAAGAAAAGCAATATATGGAGAGACATTGTCACCAATGAGGAAAGCTTTTCCATGGCTACACTGGACGCGTATGTAAATGCACTGCAGAGATTGTTTGTACTGGAGGATGTGGAAGCGTGGTGCCCGTCAATTCGCTCTGCGACAGTGATCAGATCCGGAAAAAAGCACGAATTTACAGATCCTTCGATTGCGGTGGCGGCTATGGGGCTGACGCCGGAATATCTGGAGCAGGATTTGAAAACATTTGGCTTTTTGTTTGAATGTCTCTGCATGCGGGATTTGAAGATTTATTCGCAGTCGTTGGGCGGTACGCTGTCCTATTACCATGACCGCTATGGTCTGGAAGCAGACGCGGTTCTTCATTTAAGAGACGGAAAATACGCGCTGATAGAATTTAAACTTGGAAGCCGTGAGATAGAGGAAGGCGCGAAGCATTTGCTGGAAATCAAACGGCTGGTCGGCGAATTCAATCAGAAAGAAACGCAGTGTCCTTTGAGAGAGCCGGATCTGCTCATGGTGATTACAGGAGGTGAGATGGCTTATACAAGAGAGGATGGAGTGAAAGTGGTTCCAATTGGGTGCTTAAAGGATTAGCTTGCAGTTCAAGGTGTGATTTAAGGGGGTATTTGACAAAAAATGTTAAAAAATACCCCCATAACCTGACTTTTGAAATGAAGGGAGACCATATATGGACAAATACAGCATACTGAAGGACACCTTTGGCTACACCGGCTTCCGCGAAGGTCAGGAGGAGCTGATGGATGGGCTTCTTTCCAGACGGGACGTGCTGGGAATCATGCCTACGGGTGCGGGAAAATCTCTCTGCTTTCAGATACCGGCGCTGTTGTTCCCGGGGATTACCGTTGTGATTTCCCCGCTGATTTCCCTGATGAAGGATCAGGTGGCGGCGCTGAACGCGGTGGGCGTACACGCGGCCTATATCAACAGTTCCCTCTCGGAAGGCCAGATCCGGAAGGCGATGGAATATGCCGGAGCCGGACGATATAAAATCATCTATGTAGCTCCGGAACGGATGATGACCGAATCCTTTCTGGCGCTGACAGAGTCGGTAGAAATTTCCATGGTGGCGGTGGATGAGGCTCACTGCATTTCACAGTGGGGGCAGGACTTCCGCCCCAGCTATCTGAAAATCGTTGATTTTATACATACGCTGCCAACCCGCCCTGTGATTGGCGCCTTCACCGCCACCGCTACCCGGGCGGTGAAGGAAGATATTTCCTGCATTCTGGGCCTGAACCAGCCGCTGGTGGTGGTCACCGGCTACGACAGAAAAAATCTGTTCTTTTCCGTTGAGAAACCGAAGGACCGGCAGCAGGCAATCCTGCTTTATCTGAAGGAAAATCAGCAAAAGAGCGGGATTATTTACTGCAACACAAGAAAAAATGTGGACGAGCTTTGTACGCTGCTTGCGCAGAATGGCTATCCTGTGACCCGTTATCACGCGGGTCTTTTGGACTCGGAGCGCAAAGCAAATCAGGAGGACTTTATCTATGACCGGAAGCCCATCATGGTGGCGACCAACGCCTTCGGGATGGGCATCGATAAATCCAATGTGCGTTTTGTGCTTCATTATAATATGCCAAAGGATATCGAGAGCTATTATCAGGAGGCCGGCAGGGCCGGGCGCGACGGAGAGCCGGCGGACTGCATTCTCTATTATGCCGCGAAGGATGTCAGGGTCAATGAATTTTTGATCGATCATCAGGAAAACCCGGAGCTGGCAAGGGAGGATGCTGATCTGCTGCGCGAACGAAATTATGAGCGGCTGCGGAAAATGACATTTTACTGCTTCACCAACGAATGTCTGAGAGACTATATTTTGCGGTATTTCGGGGAATATGGCGGTAATTACTGCGGAAACTGCAAAAACTGTCTGACGGAATTTCAGAATGTGGATGTTACCGCTGAAGCGCTGGCAATTCTGGAAATGGTAGGTTCGACTCGGGAGCGGTACGGCATACAGGCCATTTCCGATGCGGTGCATGGCGCGGAAAGCGAAAAGGTTCGCCGGTTTCAGCTGGACAAAGCACCGGGCTACGGAAAACTGAACGGCACATCGGTGGTGCGGATCCGGCAGATTATGAACGATCTGCTGGTCAAGGGCTATCTGACGCTGACGCCGGGCGATTATCCGGTTTTGAAGTTTACGGACGCAGGGAGAAGGTTTCTTGCAGAATATAAGAAGCAAAATCAGGATGTGATGGGAAAAGCTGAGATTGGAAGCCGGGCGGAAGCAAAATCTGAGGAAAAAATCATATTGAAACTGCCCAGGGAAAGGGAGCAGGCGCCGCAAAGGGAAAAGAAGGCAAAGGGCAGCGGGACGGCAGAGATGAAGAATCCACAGCTGTTTGAACGCCTTCGCCGGAAGCGTTACCAGATGGCCCAGCAGGCCCATATCCCGCCGTATATTATCTTTTCTGATAAAACGCTTCGGGAGATGAGCAATCTTCTGCCGGTGACCAGAGCTCAGATGCTTTTGATTAACGGCGTGGGAAACCGTAAATATGAACAGTACGGAGAAATCTTTGCGAAGGAGATTCGGGAATATATGAATGAGAATGGAATGCAAAGCCGTTGAGGGCTGCAGACCATGGGAGGGGAACATCGAATGAAAATTGAAAGCGGCAGAATGCTGAACGATTATATTCAGCCAAATAAGAAGCAGTATTGCATACCTGTTTTTCAGCGTGATTATGCATGGACCTCTGAACAGTGCGAAAAGCTTTTTGAGGATATTGTCACAGCATATAAAAAGGACAGGCCCCATTTTTGCGGTTCCTTTGTTTATGCACCTCTGAAGTCAAAGAACCATATAGATTATTTCATTATCATTGACGGCCAGCAAAGGTTTACCACACTGTATATTCTTCTCAAGGCGCTGGCGGACTGCGCAGAGGATGAATCAGATCAGGATGCTCTTGAAAAATATCTGTTCAATGAAGACAGATTCAACAGATATGGAATCGATGAGAAAAGCAAATTGAAGCTCAAACCGGTAAAAACGGATCATGAACAGCTTCGGCTGCTGATGTCAGGGCAGATTGACGATATGGACAAGAGCGGGAATGGCGTTATCTATCATAATTATATGCTTTTCAGGGAGCTGATCAGCACATTTCTGAACGAAAGCCCGGATCATTCGGTTATGATGCTTCACGATGGAATGGATCATCTGATCTGTGCCGATATCCGCTTGGATCAGGAGGATGACGCTCAGGAAATATTTGAAAGAATCAATTCTACAGGGATTACCCTGGGGCTTCCCGATTTAATCAGAAATTATGTGCTGATGACAGATGATGATCAGGAAAGACTTTATGAGGATTACTGGCTGATTATGCAGGAGCTGCTTTCCAGGGACCGTCTGGAGAGCTTTTTTCTGGATTATCTCAACATGAAGCAGGACGGTTTTACGAAAGAGAGTAATGCCTATGCGGCTTTCAAACAGGTATATCGCGATGGCCAATATACAAATGAGACGATGCTGCGGGAGCTTCTTCATTATGCAAAGCAGTATCACACATTTTATTATGGGGATGACAGGCTGAGCGGTGAAATTAATACAGCGCTTTCCGGTTTAAGGAGATTGAACCAGACTACCGTTTATCTTTTTTTGTTTCATATTTTTGATGATTTTGAAGAGGGTATTATCGATCAGAAAGAATTGGGGAAGATTCTGAATCTGCTGTTGAGCTACAGCGTTCGCCGCCTGATTTGTGAGATTGGTTCCAACTCCCTGCGCGGCCTCTATAAAACCCTCTATAGCCGCGTTTTTCCGCACGGCGATCATAAGGATCACTATTATGATGCCATTGTATCATTTCTCCTTCAGCTGACGTCAAAGGATGCGATACCGGGTGATGCGGATTTTATGATTGCCCTGAAGGAACGCAATCTGTACAGAAAAAATGCACTCTGCAAGTATTTGCTGGCAACGATTGAAAATCAGGGAAAGGAGCGGATCATAACCGACAACCTTACGATTGAACACATCATGCCTCAGAATAAGAATCTTTCAACGGCCTGGCAGAAAATGCTCGGGGATGACTGGGAGGTCGTTCGCGACAGGTATCTTCATACGCTGGGAAATCTTACGCTGACCGGGTACAACAGTGAGCTTGGCGATAAGCCCTTTCATGAAAAGAAGGAGCTGCTTGCGGATACCGTGACGCATATCGCCGTTTTGTACAGCGACGTGAAGGATAAGGATCAGTGGAACGCTTCGACCATTGAAAGCCGGGCGGAGAGGCTTGCCTCTCTGATTGTGAAGCAATTTCCGATTGATCAGCCGGAAACAAAAATAGAGTTTAAGGATCCAAGATATACGCTTTATACTGTAGCGGACCCGCATGAAGCTACTTACAAGCACGTGAATTATTATGAGCTTCTCGGTGAAAGAGTTCATGTGGACAGCTTTGCAGTCATGGTTCGTTCAGTAGCGGAGAAGCTCTATGATCTGGATAATCACATCATAGAGCAGATGGCGAACACCCAGGAGGTCTTTCCGTCATGGCTCAATCCTGTATTTGCGTATGATGCGGCGGCTCTTCGAAATCCGGTCAGATTAAAGAAAAACACGGATATTTATATCAGCTCCGGATATTCGGCGTATGACTGTATTTGCTTCATTCGCGCATTGCTGAAAAAATATAATCTGGACCTGGAAGAGGATTTTGTGTACAGCGCAAGGCCGAATGCCTGAAGCTTCAGCTTTCCAGCCCCGCCATACGTCTCCATGCGCCCTGACGGTATCGGCCGATGAAGCAGATGGTTCTGAAAATCCAGTCCACCACCATGCCGATCCAGACGCCGATGGCGCCATAGCCCATCCGCTGTCCAAGGATGACGCTCAGACAGATTCGGAAAGCCCACATGGAAAAGATGGAAATTCCCATGGTAAATCTGACGTCATTGCAGGCCCGCAGCATGTTGGGAAAGGTAAAGGCCATGGGCCAGAAGAGCATGGCGAAGCCGGTATGAATGGACACGAGAATATAGGACAGAGCCTCGGTTTCCGCGCTGAGCCCGTAAAGGGACAGGATCGGCTTCAGAAAAACCAGAATGAAGCCGCCAAACAGGAAGGTGAGTCCGTAAGCGAACAGAATCAGTTTTCTGGTATAATATCGCACCTGGCTTTCGTCCCCGGCACCGACACAGCGGCCGATGACTGCGATCATGGCAAGATTCATGGCCTGGCCGCCGATGACGCCCATACCGTCCAGACTGTTGGCGACGCCGTTTGCCGCGATCTGAGTGGTGCCGAAACCGGAGATGATGCTGACCACAATCACGCGCCCCAGCTGGAAAATGCCGTTTTCGATGCCGCTGGGGATACCGATAAAATAAATCCGGCGGATCATGCCCGGATCAAAATGAAATTTCCCGGGATCGATATGAATCTCCAGCTCGGGATTACGCAGTAAAATGTAAAGAACGATTGCCGCAAAGGCGCGGGAAAGCAGAGAGGGTACCGCAACGCCCACGACACCCGCGTGCAGGACAAAGATTCCGATGGCATTGCCGGTCACATTGATCAGATTCATGACAATGGATACCTTCAGAGTGACATTTGTTTTATTCATCACCCTGAATATGGCGGCGCAGGCGTTATAAACCGCCAGAAAAGGATAGGAAAACGCCGAGATGGTCATATAAAGCACCGCCGCCTCAAACACCTCCTCTTCAATGCTGCCAAAAAACAGACGGATGATAGGACGGCTGCAGGTAAAGACAAAAAGGGTCACAATGACTGTGATCAGCAAAGCGGAAACAATCAGCTGCATCACGGAGTGACAGGCCTCCTCTTTTTTCCTGGCTCCTAGAAACTGGGAGGACACGACGGCGCCTCCGGTAGCCAGGGCGGCAAGCACCGCAAAGATCAGATTATTGAACATGTCCACCAGCGAGACGCCGGAAACGGCGGCTTCCCCCGCGTTGGACACCATCATGGTATCCGCCATGCCAACCGTAATTGCCAGAGCCTGCTCGAAAATCAGCGGCAGAATCAGAAGCCGCAGGTCGTGATTGGAGAACAGCCGGTTGACGGATGGATTTTTTTCTTTTCTGTTTATCATAACACTTTCTCTTTCATAATGCCTGTAGTGAATGGCGGATCATTTGTGATATCCGGATTACGCGCAAGAGAGATTATATCATTTTTTTTCATTATTTCAAGACTAAGTGTGCCGTTTTCGAAAACGCTGTACTGGTTTCAATGCCGGAGTTTTCGGCCGGATGAATTTCATACTGTCTGGCTGGGAAATATGGCAGCGCCATAGATTTTCCGGTTGCCTGAAAAAACTGTTCAGGTATACTTTGAGGGAATATTATATAAAAAATGAGCAGGAGGCTTCATGCAGATACGACTGGACAAATTTCTGGCGGATGCGGGAATGGGCACGCGGAGTGAAGTAAAAAATATCATAAAAAGAAAAGCGGTCACTATCAATGGTGTGTGTGTTGAAAAGCCGGAGATCAAAGTGAATCCGGACACAGACGAGGTCGCCGTAAATGGGAAAGTGACGGCTCCGCGCGGCAATGTAACCTATCTGCTGCACAAACCCGCGGGCTATGTCTGCGCTGTGGAGGACAGCCGTTTTCCTACCGTGATGGAGCTGGTGCCCCGGGGCAGGAATCTGTTTCCGGTGGGGCGGCTGGACAAGGACACGGAGGGACTGCTTCTGATTACAAACGATGGCGCAATGGCGCACCGTATGCTTTCTCCGCGAAGCCATGTGGACAAAACCTATCTGGCGGTGCTGGATGGTCCGGCAAAGAGCGGGTACGCTGTCGATTTTTCGGAGGGAGTGGACATCGGTGACGAGACGCCGACGCTTCCCGCGAAGCTTGTGATTTGCGATATGGCTCATCCGTCGCTTGCGTATCTGCCGGAGGAATACCGTACCGGTCTGCGCCCGGGACAGGCAGTGCTTCTGACGATTCAGGAGGGCCGCTATCATCAGGTAAAGCGGATGTTTCATGCTGTGGGACGGGAGGTCATTTATCTGAAACGCCTGTCATTCGGACCGCTTTCCCTTCCCCTTTCCCTGAAAAAAGGAGAGGCCGTTCTCTGCGACATTGAGAATTGCCGGGAATAAAATGAGTATCTCCGGCTATTCGTGATAAGTGTTTCTGCACAATTTTCAGAAAGATATTTATGCAATATACCCTATTGACAGTTCTGTTATCGGTAGGGTATATTAACTTTGTTAAAAACATGTCTTTATTCCGAAACAATACCAGTCAAGAGATGATTTGACATTAAGATAAAATATGTGCCTGCTCTGTGCAGGCGTGGCCGGAACAGGTTTTTATTTCCTTCAGGAGGTGATCAGATGGCAAATACGACAAGAGAGCAAAGTGAAGCGATGAAACGCAGGATTATGAACGTCTCGGCGGAGAGCTTCCTGGAAAATGGCTTTACGAATTCAACGATCAGAAGCATTACGAAGAAGATGGGGATCAGCGTGGGCGCTTTCAACAGTCACTTCCGCACCAAGGAGGATGTGCTCTGCGAGCTGATTGCCCTTATGCTGCAACAGCAGTTTTCGGTTTCTGAGAAGCTTCTCGCGGGCAAAACGGACGACAAAATCCTTCTGTACGCGGCGGAGACGGTGCTGCAGCTTCATATCGTGGAAATGAACGAGAATCTCCGGGATGTGTACAGCGCCGCCTACTCCCTGCCGAAGACCTCCGCTCTGATTCAGCAGACGGTTACCGGCAAAATGGAAAATATTTTTAAGGAATATCAGCCTGAGCTGGAGACGAAGGACTTTTACGTTCTGGAAATCGCCACGGGCGGGATTATGCGGGGCTTTATGACAGTGCCCTGCAATATGTGGTTTACCATGGAGCAGAAGACGGAGGCGTTTCTGAAAAGCGCCCTTCACCAGTACGATGTGCCGCGGGAGAAAATTCAGGAGGCCATCGACTTTGTGAAGCAGTTTGACTTTGAGAAAATCGCGGAGGAGACGCTGGCGGGGATCCTCCAATATCTGGAGGCAAATCAGGAATAAAAGAGGAAAATGTGGCTGGGCTGAGAGTTTGAGAAGCCTTTTGCGGCGTGAGGGAGGAAGGATGATGATGAAACGAGGTGAAGAAAAGAAAGAACAAAGGAAACCATACCGCAGTACGATAATCCTTTCGGCGCTGGCAATCCTGTGCCTGATATGGACGATGCCGCTTCTGGGGTGTACGTATAGTACGACTACATATTATGACTGCGAAATACACTCGACGGACGATGACAGCGATGCCAGTAATCATGTTATGTTGAACTGCGGGAATTACGCGTGTTTTGGAGGTCACGGGTATGCGGCCTGCGGGCAGCACTGTATCTGCATGGGCGGCCGACACGAGCAGCTTAACTGCGGTTATTACGCCTGCGCATCCATGTCCGGTATAAACGGTCATGGTTATGCCGAATGCGAGATGCACTGCATATGCACAGGCAGTCATAACCACCTCGCCTGCGGTCACTACGTCTGTGAGGATGGGGATCACGACCTGCTTGACTGCGGTCATTACGCCTGCGAGGCGGGCGAGGACGGCGATCATTATGAAGAGCTCGCCTGTGGTCATTATGCCTGTGCGGAAGGTAACCATAGTCAACTGGCGTGCGGCCATTACGCATGCAGTGGTGGGACGCATACGATGCAGGGATGCGGCCATTACTCGTGCAGCGGCGGGATACATATGAAGCTGAAGTGTGGCCATTATTCGTGCAGCGAAGGTACGCATCTTAAGCGGCTGGCGTGCGGTCACTATGCGTGCAGCGAAGGTACGCATACGCTGCTAGACTGCGGTCACTATGCGTGTAGCAGCGGTACACATACGCTGCTTGCCTGTGGTCATTATGCCTGTGCAGACGGAGATCATAGTTTGCTTGATTGCGGTCACTATGTGTGTGATGGCGAGGATCACAGCCTGCTGTCTTGCGGAGACTATGCCTGTGAAAACTGCAATCACAGCCTTACGAACAGCATCACGGCCAGCGCCATGATCAGCAGTTGGGGACTCAGCCTGTTCGAGAGCAGCACCACAACCAGTGATACAGCCAGCAGCTCGAGTATCAGCCTGCTGGACTGCGGACATTATTCGGACGCGGACGGGGATCACAATCAGTTAGCTTGTGGGCATTATGCCTGTGAGGACGGAGAGCATGAGCAGCTGTCCTGCGGGCATTATGCTTGCAGTGACGGGGAGCATGAGCAGTTGTCCTGCGGCCATTACGCCTGCAGTGACGGGGAGCATGAGGAGTTAGCCTGTGGTCACTACGCATGCAGCGACGGAGAGCATGAACAGTTAGCCTGCGGTCACTACGCATGCAGCGACGGGGAGCATGGGGAGTTAGCCTGTGGTCACTATGCATGCAGCGACGGAGAGCATGAGGAGCTAGCCTGTGGTCATTACGCATGCAGCGACGGAGAGCATGAACAGCTTTCCTGCGGTCACTATATGTGTGATGGCGGAGATCATGAC
>JAJQID010000069.1:0-4933 GCA_021199405.1 Lachnospiraceae bacterium | reverse complement strand
CATGAGGAGCAGATGGATTGTGGCCATTATGCTTGTGAGGATGGAGAACATGGTTTGCACAGCTGCGAAGAGCATTATGCATGTGATGAAAGCTATTCGGTTCTTGAATGTGGCCATTGCGAGTGCGAGAATGGATATGGGTATCATTGGTATTGTACGGAGTGCGGAGTATGGCTGTGCACAAATTATGAGGGCCATGAGTGGGATTACGAGAATGGTATAATTTACCATTGCCCAAGTTGGTATTAGGAAGAGGAGGAAGTTTTAGGGGAATTGCCTGAGACTGTATAACCCCGTACCAGATGTTTCTGTATATATCCCAAGTATAAAATCACAGGGAACGACAGACGAAACCTGCCGTTCCCTGTAACTCATACAGAAGGTTTTATTAATTTGAAAGGAAAGGACGGTCAGAAAAATGTGTCCAATTATATTTGAATATGGAGATTTTCAAGTCAGCGGATATTGGCTTTTTGTGGCGCTGGGATTTCTGGCAGCTTACCTTTATCTGGTCGCTGCCAACGCACGGCTGAAGGACAGGAAGCTGCCCTGGTATCATCGAAACAGCCTCTTTGCGATCAGCATGGTTTCCACCTACGTGGGAGGGACACTGATGGGATTTCTGGTCAACCTCCCCGAACTGATCAGGGACTGGGATTATTATAGTCAGAGCTTCAGTCTGATTCGGGAGAAGGCATTTTCCAGTCTGGTATATTATGGCGGCGTCCTTATGATGATCTTCCTGCTCTGGAGATATGTGAAGCATTACAAGCTCAGCGGGGAGACAGTGGTGGAGCTGTTCGTGCCGTTGGCGGCGATTTTCATGGTTTTTGCCCGCATTGGCTGTTTTATGGGAGGCTGCTGCTATGGGAAGGAGGTCTCCTGGGGCGTTGTGTTCCCGGAGGGGTCTCTGGCTCCGGCGGGGGTGCCGCTGTTCCCGAGCCAGCTGGTGGAATCTGCGGGACATCTGCTTTTGTTTTGCCTGTTTTTGCTTGTGAAGGATAAGCTGAGAAGTAAATTTGATCTGATGATTCTTTATATGGGCGGCTATGCCACGATGCGGTTTATTCTGGAGTATTTTCGCGGAGATGACGAGGCGCGGGGGTACTGGTACGGCCTTTCGACCAGTCAGTGGATCAGCCTGCTGCTTTTGCTGGTTGCAGCAGGCTATGTGTTGAAGAATGCAGCTGAAGTGAAAAGGGAGAGGGCGGTCATACGGCAATAATTATTTTTCCGTGAATTTTTTGCCCCTGAACGGATTCAGAAGTATCAGGACATACAACAGACAGACTGACAGCAGGATATTTCCCACCCGGGAGTAAAGGGTGCGGTGGCTGTAAAGAGACACCTCGCCCCGGATGACCTCCGCGGTTCTCAGATTGGATTCCGTCTGGATTTGGCCGTTGGCATCGATGATGGCGGAGATCCCTGTATTGGCGCCCCGCACGATGGAGCGGCCGTTTTCCACTGCGCGCAGTACGGCATGTCCCAGAAGAACGGAAACAGCACAAGAGCTGTCATACCAGGCGTCATTGCTCAGCAGCGCCAGAAGCTCGGCGCCATCTCTGACAGAGGAAAGGGACGGCCCTTCATAGACCGAGTCAAAGCAGACGAGTCCCCCGATGGAACCGAAATCCGTGGAAAAAACGGCGCTGTCGGTACCGGCTGTGAACGCCGACTGCATTAAATTCAGCTCCGCCAGAGCGGGAACGACGGCTTCAAGAAAAGAAAACCGCGGCATATATTCGCCGAAGGGCACCAGCCTGCGTTTGCAATAGGGCTGGCTGCCCACAGTGCCGTCCGGGTAAAAGGCGTAAACCGCGTTATAGCGGTCTGACTCATCTATGTAATAGGAGCCCACCAGAATGACCGCGTTGCACTCCACGGCCAACTCCTGAATCTGCCGGGATACCTCCTGATACCGGTTCAGGACAACCGGGATGCAGCTCTCAGTCCAGACAATCAGATCCACTTCTTCTTCCTCAGTCAGATCCCGTGTCATGCTCAGATAGACCTCCAGTGATAGGAGCTCCCCATTGTCTCCCCATTTTTCGGAGGATGATATATTGCCCTGAACAATGGCAACGGAAATGGTTTCCGTGGGCTCCGGCTGGGTATGCAGGGCGATGATTCCGTATAGCAGATTTCCGCCAAAAATCATTGCAGCAAGCAAAAGGCAGACGTCTTCAGAGCGCTTTTGGCGGCAAATTTTTTCAACGGAAATGTTCTTCACAGTCATGTTTTCTTCTGCTGCGTCTTTCATAACCGCGTTTTTCATGGCTGTATTTTGGGCAGTTATTTCATTTGAAAGAAAACGGTGATAGAAATAATATGCCAGCAGCGCGTTAAACCAGACGATCAGAAAACTGACAAAATAAGATCCCAGAAGAGAGGCGCTCTGAACCAGCGGCGTCAGCTGATACTAAGAAACCGCGAGTCTGCCCCAGGGCATTCCCAGCCATGTCTGTGAACCGGCCCATTCCACAAGCACCCAGAGAGCCGGGATGGACAGCGGGATGATCAGAGCCTCTGTTCTCCGGGCTCTTTTTTTTCGCAGCAGCCGCAGCACACAGGGCAGAACTCCGTGGGGCAGGCTGTAAACCGCGGACAATCCCAGCTGGGCAAGCAAAATGACCATGATTGCTTCTGACGGGGTGAGACCGGCGGACTCTATGGGATAAAGCGCATAGAAAAAGGATAACAGCGGCAGATAAAGGCTGCATCCAAACAGAAATCCGGTCCGGAACAAATGCCGCTTTCCGCTCTCCGGGTCCGTATTCCGGTATAAAGTGATGAAATAGGGAATCAGGGATATCCACGCAAGAAGGCCGGATCGGGCGTACATAATGGAGATGGCTGTAATCACTCCGGAAAAGATGACCCACATCGCGCCGGGTCTTTTTATTTTTTCCCAAAGATACTGAATCAGCTTTAAAATCATGTCCGCTCCTGTCTGGCTTTTCCTCCTGCCCTGAGTTTCTGCTCATTTCCTTCACTTACACAAGGTCCGCCCTTTGAGTGTGGGCTCATTGTATCATGGGTTTTGATTTGCTGTCAACGAACGGATGGCACTTTTACAGGAGTCTGGCTGTGGTCTGTCCGGAGAATACTTAACGGGGTTTCCCCGGATAAAACCCATGGGGAGCAGTGACCCGCCCAAGCAGATAATCGACGCTGACACCATAGAAATCCGCCAGAATACACAGGTTGGCCAGCGTGGGCAGGTAGCGCCCCTGCTCGTAGGCACTGATGGAAGCGGCGGAAATGTGGGTGCACTGGGATACATAGCTGATGGTCCAGCAGTGGTTTTCTCTGATTTTCTGTAACTGAATGTGTAAATACATGGGCATCTCCTAACGCTCATTGATTTATGATTTTGTGAAAATATGATACCACATCCGTGAGCGGCGTTCGGACGATATATCGTCCTAATTACAGGAATTGGCTTATCATTGGCAGAAAGCACGGGAATAAAATAATCCGGTTTTTCAGATATATTTTCAGATATTTTATAAAAACAGGGTTGAAATAATCATGGGATGGGCTTATACTAAATCTGGTTTTCAAAACTACATTTAAGGGTTGAGAAAACAAGAATACGATTCAGGAGAGTAGCAGTAATGAGGCAGTTTGAGATTATATGCGACAGCGCGTGTGACATTCCAAGAGTGGATTGTGAAAAGCAGGGTGTGACCATCGTGCCTTTCTATGTTTCCTTTGACAGGGAGAAGTATGAAAGGGAGGAGATTGATTTCGCCGTGCGGGATATGTACGACAGGATGGTACAGAACGCGGGCGTATATCCCAAGACCTCTCTGCCGTCGGTGCAGGATTATATAGATTATATAGAGCCTCTGGTGAAAGAAGGGAAAAAGGTGCTTTGCATTACCTTTACTTCCCACATGAGCAGTGCCTTTCAGTCCGCGGTGGCTGCTGCGGAGCTTGTGAGAGACGAGCACGAGGGCGCGACGGTGGTGGTCATGGACAGTGAGCAGGCTACTGTGGCGGAGGGATTATTTTTAAAGCAGGCCATCCGGCTGCGCGACAGGGGACTTGAGGTCCACGAGGCGGCGCAGAAGCTGATGGAGCTGAAAAAGACTTCAAGAATTTTTTATACTGTGGCGGATCTGGAGTATCTGATCCATGGCGGCAGAATTGGCAAGGCAGTTGGTCTGGCCGGCAGCATCCTGAAGCTTCAGCCCATGATAGTCTTTAAGGACGGAGAGCTGGAGGCCGCGGGAGTCTGCAGGAACAGGACCAAGGCGACGAAAAAGATCATTGACCTGCTGGATTCACATATAAAGGAAGGCAATCTGAATCCCGGTGATTATGACTATGCCATTGGCTTTGGCTACGATCCGAAGGAGGGACAGGCGCTGAAGATCATGGTGGATACCTGGCTGAAAAGCAGGGGCGCCGAGGCGTCTGTGGAGGTATTTCAGATCGGCGCGACCATCGGAGTGCATAACGGGCCGTACCCACTGGGGCTTGGCATGATTAAGAAGGTGTAAACCGGTGAGAATCGGGTCTGACACAGCATGTAAGCGTAAGCTGGCGATGGTCGGAGCAGGGAAGAAAAGAGAAACGATGTTTGGTTAACGGTAAAATACGGGGAGAAATCTATGGAACCGGAAGAAAAAGAGATAGAGGATATCCTGAAAATTCTGGATGATTTCACAGCCCGGGGCGAGAGCCGGCTGAAGATTCAGACCCAGGAAGATCTGGCGGCGGGACAGACCCGGAAAGCCTACCACCTGGGCCGCTGCGATGTGGGAAGCCCCTGGGCGCGCGGCCAGGCCTTTGATGTGCTGGAACCGGAGAAGGAAAAATAAATATTCTGGCTATTGCAGGATGACGCACTGATTTTTGCGGGAGGCAAACACACTTTCAAAGCTGTCTTTGTCATATTCCGCCAGACCGGAAATGGGATCGG
>JAJQID010000267.1 GCA_021199405.1 Lachnospiraceae bacterium | reverse complement strand
CCTGAAAGGCTGTCGGCGGGTATTCCGCTGACAGCCTTTACAGGAGACCAAAGTTAGAAACGGAAAACCTACAAAAACCAACACAAATTTTACGCAAAAACCAAGAAAAACATCAAATTATTTTGTTGACTTTATGACGAAGCCCTTATATAATGAGTGAAACAAGTGATCGTGAGTCGTGACAGTGAAACGAAAGGAATTTTCCATGGAGCGTTATTACACTGCTGAAATCCCGAAAACAGACCGCATTCCGAAGCTGGTGGAGCATCTTTTCAAAAAGATGCCTGAGATCGAGTCCGCCAGGGCGGTTCTTCTGACAGAGAGCTATCGTGCTACCGAAGGTCAGCCCATCATCACAAGAAGGGCGAAGGCTTTTGCACATATTCTTGACCATATCCCCATTATTATCAGAGAAAATGAGCTTGTGGTGGGCAGCACCACCATTGCACCCAGAGGCTGCCAGACCTACCCGGAGTTTTCCTGGGAGTGGCTGGAGGCGGAGTTCGACACTGTGGAGCACCGCAAGGCCGATCCCTTCTACATATCCGAACAGACCCAAAAAGAACTGAGAGAGGTTCACCCTTACTGGAAGGGCAAGACCACCAGTGAGCTTGCTACCTCCTATATGGCGCCGGAGACGCTGAAGGCCATGGAGCACAATTATTTCACGCCGGGCAATTATTTTTATAACGGCGTGGGTCATGTGACTGTTCAGTATGAGAAGGTGCTGGCTATAGGTTATGAGGGGATCATTGCCGAGGCACAGGGCTATCTGGATGAATGTAAGCCGGGAGACGCGGATTATGCTACCCGTTCCCGTTTCCTGCAGGCGGTGATCATCAGCTGTGAGGCTGTGATCCGCTATGCGGAGCGCTATGCGGAGCTGGCAAAGGAGATGGCAGTCAAAGAGAGTGATTCTGTACGCCAGAAAGAGCTGCTGCAGATTGCTGCCAACTGCTCGAAGGTGCCGCGAAAAGGGGCAACCTCCTTCTGGGAGGCCTGCCAGAGCTTCTGGTTTGTGCAGCAGCTGCTGCAAATCGAGTCCAGCGGACACTCTATTTCTCCGGGGCGTTTTGACCAGTACATGTATCCTTATTATAAAAAGGATCTGGACAATGGCACGATTACCCGGGAGGTGGCACAGGAGCTGATCGACTGCATCTGGGTAAAATTAAATGACTTAAATAAATGCCGGGACGCGGTGAGCGCCGAGGGCTTTGCAGGCTACAGCCTGTTCCAGAATCTGATTGTGGGCGGGCAGGATAAGGATGGTCAGGACGTGACCAATGATCTGTCCTTTATGTGCATCAGTGCCTCCGCCCATGTATTTTTGCCGCAGCCTTCTTTGTCCATCCGCGTGTGGAACGGTTCCCCTCATGCGTTGCTGGTGAAGGCGGCCAGCCTGACCAGGACAGGGATCGGCTTCCCGGCCTACTATAATGATGAGGTAATCATTCCTTCTCTGATGAGCCGGGGACTGACTCTGGAGGACGCCAGAGAGTACAATATCATCGGCTGTGTGGAGCCGCAGAAGGCGGGAAAGACGGAAGGCTGGCATGACGCCGCATTCTTCAATATGTGCCGGCCTCTGGAGACTGTGTTTGAGAGCGGCTATGACAAGGGCGAGCTGGTAGGGGTGAAGACCAGACCGGTGGAGGAGATGACCTCCTTTGATGAATTTTACGATGCCTACAAAGAGCAGATGAATTATTTTATTTCCCTGCTGGTGAACGCGGACAACTGTATTGATGTGGCACATGCTACGCTCTGCCCCCTTCCTTTTGAATCCTGTATGGTGGATGACTGCATGAAACGGGGGAAGGCTCTGCAGGAGGGCGGCGCAATTTATAATTTCACCGGGCCTCAGGGCTTTGGAATTGCCAACGTGGCAGATTCCTTATTTGCAATAAAAAAGCTGGTCTTTGAGGAAAAGAAGGTTTCCATGAAGGAACTGAAGCGCGCTCTGATGCTGAACTTTGGCAAGGGGCTGGACGCAGACAGTATTGCGGATATTTCTCTGCGTATCATTGGAAGTCTGAAGGAACAGGGAGTTCAAGTGGATGCAGCCGCGGCGGAGGGCATCGTAAAGCAGGTGCAGTCGGCGAAGATTTCGGAGGAGGATCAGAAGCGTTTTGATGAGATCCTGGAGTTGATCGCAGAAGTACCGAAATTTGGCAATGATGATCCGGAGGTGGACGCCATGGCCAGAGATGCGGCCTATGTCTACACCAGGACTCTTCCGGAATACAAAAATCCCAGAGGAGGCATCTTCCAGGCAGGGCTGTATCCGGTGTCCGCCAATGTGCCGCTGGGCGCTCAGACGGGAGCCACTCCGGACGGCAGGCTGGCACACACGCCGGTGGCGGACGGTGTCTCGCCCACCGCGGGGAAGGATGTGCATGGACCGACGGCCACGGCCAATTCCGTATCCAGGCTGGATCATGGCATTGCTTCCAACGGTACGCTGTTAAATCAGAAGTTCCATCCCACCGCCTTAAGCGGAGAAAAGGGGCTGGATAACTTTGTGGCGCTGGTGCGCACCTATTTTGACCAGAAGGGAAGCCATATGCAGTTCAATGTGGTGGATCGGGACACGCTTCTGGACGCTCAGAAGCATCCGGAGAAATACAGCCATCTGGTAGTGCGTGTGGCGGGCTACAGCGCATTGTTTACCACATTATCGAAGTCCTTGCAGGATGATATTATCCGCAGGACGGAGCAGGGGTTCTAGATGGATTATTTGCAGACAAAGGGCCGGATTTTTGATATCCAGCGTTACTCCATCCATGACGGCGACGGAATCAGGACCATTGTTTTTCTGAAGGGGTGTGTACTCCGCTGCTGCTGGTGCTGCAATCCGGAATCTCAGGAATATGCCGTTCAGACCATGATGGTGCAGGGAAAGCCGAAGATCATCGGCCGGGATGTGACGGTGGAGGAGGCCATGTATGAGGTGGAGAAGGACAGGGGCTATTACCGCAGAAGCGGCGGCGGCCTGACCTTATCCGGCGGAGAAAGTCTCTGCCAGCCCGCTTTTGCCAGGGATCTGCTTCATGCGGCGAAGGCGGTGGGAATACCCACAGCCATGGAGAGCATGGCCTGCGCCAGGTATGAAGTGATAGAAAGCATTTTACCCTGGCTGGATCAGTATCTGATGGATATCAAGCATATGAATCCACAGAAGCATAAGGCTTTTACTGGGCGCAGCAATGAGCTGATGCTGGAGAATGCCAGAAAAGTGGCGGAGAGCGGTCAGACCAGGCTGTCCATCCGGGTGCCTGTGATTCCCACCTTCAATGATACGCCGGAGGAAATCAGGGATATCGCCCGCTTTGCGGACAGGCTGCCGGGAGTGGAGCGGATTCATCTGCTGCCTTATCACAGGCTTGGACAGGACAAGTACGAGGGTCTGGGCCGGGAGTATATGATGAAGGAAATTCTGCCGCCGATCAATGAGCATATGGAGATGCTCAAAAAGACAGTGGAAAATAACAGCAGTCTGATCTGTCAGATCGGAGGGTGATGTGGCTTTTTTAGATAAAGATTCAGAAAACGGAAAACAGCGCATTGTACAGGAGCTGGTGCCTGGGCGGCAGATTACACTGGCGCATATCATCGCCAATCCGGACCCG
This sequence comes from Lachnospiraceae bacterium, assembly GCA_021199405.1. Taxonomy (GTDB): domain Bacteria; phylum Bacillota; class Clostridia; order Lachnospirales; family Lachnospiraceae; genus RGIG6307. Next base: position 12,796 of record JAJQID010000267.1, on the reverse strand, counting down.
ATCCTTTACGAGAAGCTGGGACTGGATCCCCGGGTGGAGTATGTAAAATCCGCCATCGGGGTTCTGACGGTCTCTCCGGCGGAGACGGCGATCATCATGGCGGATATCGCGGCCAAGTCCTCCGGCGCGGAGTTGGGCTTTGTGGACAGGTTCAGTGGGTCCCTGATCATTACCGGATCGGTTTCCGAGGTGGAAGCGGCGGTGAAGGCCATTCTGACCTATGTGCAGAATGTGCTGGGATATACTGTCTGCCCGGTGACCAAGACATGAGAGAAGCGACGGCATGAAAAAGATTATTTTCATGGGGCGCAGTGAGTGCGGCAAGACGACGCTGACCCAGGCGATGAGAGGAAATACCATTACCTATCATAAGACTCAGTATATCAATAACTTTGATGTGATCATTGACACACCGGGAGAGTATTTACAGACGCATACGCTGGGACATGCGCTGGCGCTTTACACCTATGAGGCGCAGATTGTGGGACTTTTGCTTTCGGCTACGGAGCCCTACTCCCTGTATCCGCCCAATGTGACCTGTATGTGCAACCGGGAGGTGATCGGTATTGTGACCAAGATCGATGTCCCGGGAGCCAATCCGGAGAGGAGCGCGAAGTGGCTTCGGCTGGCAGGCTGCAAGAAGATTTTTTTTGTGGACTCGAAGGCCGGAGAAGGCGTGGCAGAGCTTTTGGAGTACCTGCGGGAGGATGGTGATGTGCTTCCCTGGGAGCAGGAGGAAGCAGCCCCTCACCCGCTCAGCAGCGAATCGCAGGAGAATGAAAGGCAGTTAATCAACATTTAACATAAAAAACATTACCTAATTATTTCAAGGAGGAATCAGAAAAATGGTAAATGAGTACGAACTGAAACAGCAGATCTGTGACATCGGCAAGAGAATCTACAACAGAAACATGGTAGCTGCCAATGACGGCAATATTTCCGTCAAGCTGAATGATCACGAATTTCTGTGCACACCTACCGGTGTTTCCAAGGGCTTCATGACCCCGGAATTTATCTGCAAGGTGGATGAGAAGGGCAATGTAATCCAGGCCAATCGCGGTTTCAAACCTTCTTCTGAGATCAAGATGCACATGAGAGTGTACGAAAAGAGACCGGATGTGGGAGCGGTGGTTCATGCTCATCCTACCTATGCAACGGCCTTTGCCATTGCCGGTATTCCGCTGACCCAGCCGATTATGCCGGAAGCGGTTATCGCACTGGGCTGCGTGCCGATCGCTGAGTACGGCACTCCCTCCACCATGGAGATTCCGGACAATCTGGAGAAATACCTTCCTTATTATGACGCGGTGCTGCTGGAGAGTCACGGTACTCTGACCTGGTCCACGGACCTGACGGCGGCTTATTATAAGACCGAGTCTGTGGAGTTTTACGCGGAGCTTCTTTACAAGGCAAAGCAGCTGGGCGGCCCCAAGGAATTTGACAAGGCGACTGTGGAGAAGCTGTATGAGATCCGCAGAAAGTTCGGTATGCCGGGCAAGCATCCTGCCAACCTTTGCCTGAATAAGGATGGACAGAACTGCCATAACTGCGGCGGCGGCTGCTCTTCCTCCAATGTGGGCGCTGTCACCGGTTCTGTGAATAATGAAGCGAAGGATGTCAGCCCCGAGGTGGTGGCAGAGATCACCAAACAGGTGCTGGCTCAGCTTGGAATGAAATAATGAGCACGGGAGAGACCGAGGGCATGGACCGTGCCAATCTGGTCATCGCCCAGACCGTCCGTTCGGTTCTTGCTGAAAATGGAATCGGGAGAGCGGCCGGTTCCCGACTCACTCGCCGGACCGCCAGTATCACCCTGGAGAGCGCGGAGCTTCTGATGAAAAAGGTGGAAGCGAAGGCACAGGATATGGGGATGAAGGTGGTTACCGCGGTGGCGGACGCCCATGGCAATCCGGTGGCAGTGCGCTGCATGGACGGTGCATTTATGGGCAGCTACGATGTAGCCCTCAATAAGACCCATACCGTCATCGCTTTTCAGATGTCCACGGAGGAGCTGGGGAAATTAAGCCAGCCGGGGCAGCCGCTTTACGGAATTCAGTATACCAACGGCGGCAGAATTGTGATTTTCGGCGGCGGTGTACCTTTAAAAATGGATCAAGCCATCGTCGGTGCCTTTGGAGTAAGCGGAGGAACGGCCGAGCAGGATACTTACCTTGCTCATTACGCGGAGGAGGTATTCGCACAGATGGCGCTGGAATCCTGAAGCATCAGATATGCAGCAGCTGTATTTGCCTTTAAGGGCGGAGCAGATGTGCATTCAGGACAGCAGTAAAAACAGCACGGCAAAATGCCGTACAGACAGGAGCTGTGAATATGAACGAACAAATGGTAAATGACATCGTACAGGAGGTGCTGGCAAAGCTCCAGATCTCTGAAAGCCCCAGCGGCAAGCACGGTGTCTTCGTGGAGATGGAGGACGCTGTTCAGGCCGCCAAGGCAGCCCAGAAAGTGGTTCGCAACATGTCCATGGATCAGAGGGAAAAGATTATTTCCAACATTCGTAAGAAGACAAAGGAAAATGCCGAGACCATTGCCCGCATGGGCGTCCAGGAGACCGGCATGGGCAATGTGGGTGACAAGATCCTGAAGCATCTTCTGGTGGCGGAGAAAACGCCGGGTACGGAGGATATTACCACCACGGCATGGTCCGGAGACAGAGGGCTGACGCTTCTGGAGATGGGACCCTTTGGTGTGATCGGAGCGATTACGCCTTCCACCAATCCCAGTGAGACGGTCATCTGCAATTCCATCGGCATGATCGCCGGCGGCAACACGGTGGTGTTTAATCCCCATCCCCAGGCAGTGAAGACTACCATTTTTGCCATCAATATGATCAATGAGGCCTCTCTGGAGGCAGGCGGTCCGGATAATGTGGCCTGCACTGTGGAGAAGCCCACTGTAGCTACCAGCAATTATATGATGAAGCACAAGGACATTCAGCTTCTGGTCGCCACCGGCGGTACAGGTGTGGTGACCACCGTCCTTTCCAGCGGCAAGAAGGGCATCGGCGCAGGAGCCGGCAATCCTCCTGCACTGGTGGATGAGACGGCAGATATCCGCAAGGCGGCGCAGGACATCGTCAATGGTTGTACCTTTGACAATAATCTTCCCTGCATTGCAGAGAAGGAGGTTGTGGCGGTTTCCTCCATTATGGACGAGCTGATGCATTATATGCTCACCGAGCAGGGCTGTTATCTGGCCTCCAGGGAGGAGCAGGATAAGCTGGCAAAGACCGTGATCACGGAAAAGGGCGCTTTAAACCGCAAGTGTGTGGGCAGGTCCGCGAAGGTATTGCTTTCCATGATCGGCGTCGAGGTGCCGGACAATATCCGCTGCATTATCTTCGAGGGTGAAAAAGAGCATCCGCTGATTACCACCGAGCTGATGATGCCCATTCTGGGAATTGTCAGAGCGAAGGACTTTGACGATGCGGTGGAGAAGGCAGTCTGGCTGGAGCATGGCAATCGTCATTCCGCCCATATTCATTCCAAGAATGTGGACAATATCACCAGGTATGCCAAGGCCATTGACACTGCCATCCTGGTGAAGAACGGACCGTCCTACGCGGCGCTGGGCTTCGGGGGAGAGGGCTACGCCACCTTCACCATCGCCAGCCGTACCGGCGAGGGCCTGACCAGCGCCAAGAGCTTTACCAAGTGCAGACGCTGTGTAATGACGGACAGTCTTTGTATCAGATAGAAATCAGAAACCGCCGACTTCAGTCGGCGGAGTAATAGAAAGGATCAAAAAATGGATCTGAATAATGTAAACGTAGAAGATATTGTCAGACAGGTTCTTATGAGTATGGAGGGAAAGAGCAGCAGCGTCTCCAGTGCAGCTGGCAGCGCGGCGGGACAGCCTATCCCGAAGACGGCTCATGTGGCTGTTCTGACATCTCTGGAGCACTTTGATGTGAAGGAGTATCCCATTCCGCCGGTAGGGGATGACGATATTCTGGTGAAGGTGGAGGGCTGCGGCGTCTGCGGCACCGATGCTCACGAATTCAGAAAAGACCCCTTCTCCCTGATCCCTGTTGCGCTGGGGCATGAGGGCACCGGCGAGATCGTGAAGATGGGCAAAAACGTAAAGAAGGACAGCGCCGGCAAGGATCTGCATATTGGCGATAAGGTTGTCACCTGCATGATTTTCAAGGATGACCCGGAGATCACCATGTATGATCTGAACAGACAGAATGTGGGCGGAGCCGATGTATACGGTCTTCTGCCGGATGATGATTATCATCTGAACGGCTGGTTCTCTGATTATATTTTCATCAGAGGCGGCTCCACCGTATTTAATGTCAGTGACCTGGATCTGTATTCCAGAGTCCTGATTGAGCCCTGCGCGGTACTGGTACATGCGGTAGAGCGGGCAAAATCCACCAATATCCTGCGGTTTAACTCCAGAGTGGTGGTGCAGGGCTGCGGCCCCATCGGCCTGATCTGTATCGCTGTTTTAAAGACCATGGGCATTCAGCAGATCGTCGCGGTGGACGGCGAGCAGAAGAGACTGGATTTCGCCAAAAAGATGGGCGCTACCGGCACGGTGAATTTCAAGGATCATAAGGGCATTGAGGCGTTGTCTGGCGCAGTGGCCAATGAGTTTGGCGGACATCTGGCGGACTTTGCTTTCCAGTGCACCGGTTCTCCGGCGGGCCACTCCAATATTTATAAGTTTATCCGCAACGGCGGCGGTCTGTGTGAGCTGGGCTTCTTTGTCAACGGCGGTGATGCTACCATCAATCCTCACTTTGATATCTGCTCCAAGGAGATCACCACAGTGGGCAGCTGGGTTTACACCCTGAGAGATTATGCCACCACCTTTGAGTTCCTGAAGGGCGCGAAGAAGATCGGTCTTCCCATGGATGAGCTGATCACCCATACCTTCCCGCTGGATCAGATCAACGAGGCTTTGAAGACAAACCTGTCCATGCAGGGCTTAAAGATCGCGATTATCAATAAGTAATTGCAGACAGGGTTCATCGGCGTTTCTTATGGAGAAAAGTAAGGAACGGCGATCAAAGGGCATATGATCGTTACAGGAGGAATCCAACGTGAATCAAGCAGTCGGAATTCTGGAGGTATATGGCCTGGTCTGCGCCTTTATGGCAGCGGACGCCGGGTGTAAGGCAGCCAGCGTGACTTTGGAAAACTTTGATAAGAATAAACCTGCCAACGCCGATTCTCTTCCGGTACCGCTGCTGGTGACCATTAAGTTCCGCGGCAGCATTTCCGATGTGGAGGCTGCCATGGAGGCGGGAATTGAGATGGCAAAGACGGTGTCCGGGGTGGTGCAGCACTATATTATTCCAAACCCCACAGATGATACCTGTAAAATGCTGAAGCTCAGCGGCTTTGACAAGGTGTAATGTGGAGAACGGGGACCGGAAGGAAGATGACGCTTCCGGACTTCGGAAACCATGAAATATCAGAATCAATAATAAACTGATAAATGAGGGGCAGGAATTGCTCCCAAAAGGAGGACAGGACAATGACAAAGGAAGCATTGGGAATGATCGAGACCAGAGGTCTGACTGCAGCCATTGAAGCTGCGGACGCCATGACCAAGGCCGCGGAGGTAAGCCTGGTTGGCACGGAAAAGATCGGTTCCGGACTGGTGACCGTGATGGTCCGCGGCGATGTGGGCGCAGTGAAAGCGGCAGTGGAAGCGGGCGCGGCGAAGGCTTCACAGCTGGGCGAGCTGTTCGCAACCCATGTGATCCCCAGGCCTCACGAGGATGTGGAGTCCATTCTGCCGAAGATCTGATGATACCAGGGTTGAAAGGTCAGTAATGGAGGAAGAACAATGGGAAGCTCATATGGCCTGATTGAAGTGTCCGGTGTGGCGGCGGCCATGGATGCGCTGGATATCATGTGCAAAACTGCGGAGGTGGAGCTGGTAACCTGGGAGCGCAAAATGGGCGGAAGGCTGGTGACTCTGGTGGTGCAGGGCGAGGTCGCGGCAGTCACACAGGCTGTAGAAACCGCCTGCAAACAGTGCATCAAAAAGCCGGTATCCCATGGTGTGATCGCCAATCCCCATTCAGAGATCGTGCGTCTGGCGCATGTAAGCGCAAGCAGATTCAGAAAGGATATGACATTCTGAGTCCTGTCAAAGCAGTGAGCCATAGAATGGCGTTTTCAGACGAAGGAGGATCCGAATGGCAGAAGAACCAAAACCGGAAAAGGCAGTAACCGCGTCGGGAAGGACCCGCGCGGCGAAAACAGCGAGCGCGGCAAAGAAAGCCACGCAGGCTGAAGATAAAGTAACTAATCAAATTCAGGATAGCGCAGACAAAGAGTCTGTCACAAGAAAGGAGAAACAAACAATGGCACAGGAAGCATTAGGAATGGTAGAGACCAGAGGACTGGTGGCGGCAATCGAGGCTGCGGACGCAATGTGCAAATCCGCGAATGTGAAGCTGATCGGCACTGAGAAGATCGGTTCCGGACTGGTAACCGTAATGGTTCGTGGAGATGTAGGCGCGGTTAAGAGCTCTGTGGAGAGCGGAGCGGCTGCAGCCGGCAAGCTGGGCGAGCTGATCGCTACTCATGTCATCCCCAGGCCCCACAGCGATGTGGAGATGATTCTGCCGTCTGTAAAGGCTTAATAAATTTTTACATACGGAGAAAGACAGGATTGAGGCGCTTCTTTCAGAAGGAAGGAGCGGCGGCTGGTGTATATCAGGGCATTTTGTGCCCTGATATACATACAGTTTAAGGAATTGTTACAAAATAATTTATTTCATAACAGTTCCTGAGATCTGAGCGACAAAAAGTATTCAACGCGAAAGTGAGTGCCGGCCGGCGGTGTTTTTGGATTGACACCGCGGAGCACAAAAACAGGTGATGACTTTGGAAGCAAGAGAGATTGAGATGATCACAAAAGCGGTGCTTGCCGCGATCGAAAAAAATAAGCCCAACGAAAAGGGATACGTGGTACCTGTCGGCGTATCCGCGAGACATGTTCACCTGACTCAGGAGCACGTGGAGGTGCTGTTTGGGAAGGGCTATCAATTAACGAAAAAGAAGGATTTGATGGGCGGGCAGTTCGCGGCCAATGAGACCGTGACGCTGGTCGGCATCAAGCTTAGAGCCATAGAAAATGTCAGAGTGCTGGGACCGGTGAGAAAGGCTTCTCAGGTGGAGGTTTCTGCTACGGACGCTGTGAAGCTGGGTATCAAGGCGCCAATCCGGGAGTCCGGTAATATTGCGGGGAGCTCTCCCATTGCTATTGTAGGACCCAAGGGGGCGCTGTATCTGGAGGAGGGCTGTATTGTGGCCATGCGGCATATCCATATGACTCCCGCGGACGCGCAGGCGGCAGGTGTGCATGACGGCGATATTGTATCTGTGAAAGCGGAGAATGAGCGGGGCACCATCTTTAATCAGGTAAAAATCCGCGTCAGTCCGACCTTTACGCTGGAGATGCATATCGACACGGATGAGGCCAATGCCAGCAAGATTAAGACCGGTGATACGGTGACGATTATCAAATAGTAATATTGGGAAAATAATTATGCTGATAGGAAAAGTAACAGGCAGTATCGTCTCCACCCGCAAAAATGAGAATCTGGTGGGCAATAAATTCATGATTATTGAGCCTGTTCCCAGCATGAGGGGGAACGGGGGAAATCTGATTGCCATTGACAACATTGGCGCGGGCATTGGCGAGTACGTGCTGGTAGCCTGCGGCAGTGCTGCCCGGATCGGCTGCGGCATGGAGGATGCGCCCATTGACGCGGCGATTGTGGGTATCATTGACGACCCCACAGGGTTGGAATAGAGTGGAACTGAAAGAGATGACTGTAGAAGAGTTAAGCGGGATTATAAAAGAAAACGGTGTGGTGGGCGCCGGCGGAGCCGGATTTCCCACTTATATGAAAATAGATAAGCGGGCCAACACCATTCTGATGAACTGCGCGGAATGCGAGCCCCTCTTAAAGCTGCACAGACAGTTGTTAAAGGAGCACGCCGGAGAGATTGTCAGAACCTTTGCCCTGATTGCGGACATCGTGGAGGCAGATGAGGCCATCATTGGCATCAAGGAAGAATATCAGAGCACCATCGAGGCTCTGCAGCAGTTCCTTCCGGAGTATCCGAAGGTCCGGCTGAAGCTTTTGCCGGGCGCATATCCCATGGGGGACGAGATTGTGCTGATCTATGAGGCCACCGGGAGGGTGATTTCTCCGGGAGGTTTGCCCATCGAGGCGGGGGTGATTGTATTCAACGTGGAAACGGTTTACAATATTTACCGTGCGCTGGAGAAAAAGACGCCTGTGGTGGACAAGGTGGTTACTGTGGTCGGCGAGGTAAGAAATCCCATTACGGTTCGCGTACCGCTGGGAACGCCTTTAAAAGAGGTGGTTGCCATGGCCGGCGGAGAGATGGGCGAAGATCTGGTGTATCTGGTGGGAGGTCCCATGATGGGGAATATCGGCAGTCCCGAGAACCCGGTGACCAGGACAACCAACGCCATTCTGGTGCTGCCGAAGGATCATCAGATTATTTTAAAGAAAACCATGCCCGCATCCATCGGTATGAAACGGGCGGCGGCTTCCTGCTGTCAGTGCGAGACCTGTACGGATCTGTGTCCCCGTCATAATCTGGGACACCCGATAGAGCCCCACCGCTTTATGAGAGCCTTCAGCAATCATGACTACGGGGATCTGGACGCCTATCTGAATCTGTTTTTCTGTTCCAGCTGTGGTCTGTGCGAGATGTTTTCCTGTCCCCAGGGGCTGTCTCCGAGAACGCTGATCGCGGACTGCAAGGACGGGCTCAGAAAGGCCGGAATCAAAGCCCCTAAGGGTATCACACCGGCTCCGGTGAAGGAATCGAGAGAATATCGGCGGGTTCCGGAGAATCGTCTGGAGGCGAGGCTGGGTCTGACCAAATATGACGCCCCGGCGCCCTTGGATGATCAGGTTCGTCCTGTGAAGCGGGTGAGAGAGCTTTTCTCCCAGCATATTGGTGCTCCTGCTGTGTGTGCGGTGCAAAAAGGGGATCAGGTGACCAGAGGGCAGAAAATCGCGGAGGCGGCTGCAGGCTTGAGCGTGCCGGTACATGCGTCTATCTGCGGAGTGGTAACGGATGTGACCGACAGATATATAGAGATTACGGCGTAAAAGAGGTAGGTTCATTATGGCAAAAGCAATCGGAATGATAGAATTTAAGACAGTATCCTCCGGCGTAACGGCTGCGGACACTATGGTCAAGACCGCGGCGGTGGAGCTGCTGGAGGCGCAGGTGGTCTGCCCCGGCAAATACATAGCGCTGATCACCGGTGAATTGAGTGCGGTGCGGAGCGCTGTGGATGCGGCGAAGACGATTTCAGAGGAGCATTTCATTGACAGCTTTGTGCTGGGCAATCCTCACGAGAGTATTTTCCCGGCCATTTATGGTACCACTCATGTGGAGAATATCAGTGCTCTGGGCATTCTGGAAACCTATGACGCCGCTTCCATTATTGTGGCCGCAGATGAGGCCGCCAAAACTGCCATTGTGGACCTGATTGAGCTTCGCATCGCCAAGGGCATGTGCGGCAAATCCTACCTTTACCTGACAGGAGAAGTGGCAGCGGTTCAGTCCTCCATCGAGCGGGCGAAGGCAGCTGTGGCGGGAAACGGTATGTACCTGGATTCCTCGGTCATTGCTCATCCGGATGCTCAGCTGTGCAGGACGATTTTGTAGGGTGTTTCTTTCATAAATGAAACCAAAAAGGCGAGTTCCCTGAAAAGCGAGGAAATCGCCTTTTTTGCGTAAGAAGCATTGAAAGAATATTATGATCAGGTTATAATTTTGTCATGACTTTTGAACGTGTGGGATTTATAATTTACAATAGATCCTGATATGGAAAGAGGCAGTTCAGATGGCTAAGTCCACAAACATAAATAACAGAAGATATTTAGGCAATAAATATAAGCTTTTGCCATTCATAAAAAGCGTAATAGATGCTGAATGTACAGATGTTGAAATTTTTGTCGATATTTTTGCAGGCACAGGCGCAGTAGCTTCCGCTTTTCAGGACAGGCAGCTGATAACCAATGATATTCTGTACAGTAACTATATCTGTAATTATGCGTGGTTCTCGCCGGGAAAATACAGCAGAAAAAAGGTGGAGCAGATAATTGATGCATATAATGCCATGATTATTCATGAAGAAAATTATATGACCATTAATTTTTCGGATACCTATTTCAGCCATGATGATTGTTCGAAAATTGGTTTTATTCGGGAAGACATAGAAAAGAAATTTACTGACGGAGAAATCAATGAAAGAGAGCGCGCCTTATTGATAACCTCTCTGTTGTACGCAATGGATAAAATAGCGAAAACCTGTGGGCACTATGATGCATATCGACAGGGAGCGGAATTTGATATGCATTTGGAATTATATCTGCCGGAGGCAAGCACTGCAAATAATAAAAAGAATAAATGCTTCAATACGGATTCAAATGAACTGGCAGGCAAGGTCGCGGGTGACCTGATCTATATCGATCCGCCGTATAATTCCAGACAATACTGCGACACCTATCATCTGCTTGAAAATGTCGCCAGATGGGAAAAGCCGGAAGTATTTGGTGTGGCAAGAAAAATGGACAGAACTGCATTAAAGAGTCGGTATTGTACCAGAAGCGCTGCGGAGGCTTTCGAGGATCTGGTTAATCAGCTGAACTGTAAGTATATCGCTCTTTCTTATAATAATATGGCTAAAAAAGGCAATGATCGTTCAAATGCGAGAATATCTGATCAGGATATTTTCAGAATTCTTTCCGGCAAAGGAGAGGTAAAGGTTTTTTCGGAAGAGTATAAAGCGTTCACAGCCGGGAAGTCAGATATTGAGGATCATCAGGAACGATTGTTTTTGTGCAAATGTGAAGAGAGGAAATAGCATGATTCAATCGCCGTTAAATTACACCGGCGGAAAATATAAATTATTGCCGCAGATTTTGCCGTTATTTCCGAAGGAGATAGACTGCTTTGTGGATATGTTTTGCGGTGGCTGCAATGTAGGAATAAATGTATCTGCCGAAAGCCATATTTATAATGACTGCTGTGAGCCGTTAATTAATCTTTATACCGTTATGCAGACAACAGACGCTGCGGTGTTTATAGAAAAAACAGAAAAAATAATAAAGAAATATGAGCTGTCGGATGTGAAGGCACATGGATATGATTATTATCATTGCAGCGGTTCAGATGGGTTAGGATCTTATAACCGGGATCAATATATAAAGCTCAGAACGGATTTTAATACATTACAGTCCAAAAATACAGACTACTATATTATGCTGTATGTTCTGATCGTATATGCATTTAATAATCAGATAAGATTTAACAGAAATGGTGAATTTAATTTGCCCCCGGGAAAAAGAGATTTCAATCAGAAAATGTATAATAAGCTGGAGGCATTTATTGAACTGCTTCACAGTCAGAATGCCACATTTTTACAGAAGGATTTCAGAAAGCTGGACATTGATCAGTTAACAGGCAGAGATTTCGTATACGCTGACCCTCCATATTTAATAACCTGTGCTGCATACAATGAACAGGGAGGATGGACAGAGGATGACGAAAGGGATTTACTTCAAATGCTCGACAGGTTATCCGGACGAGGTATAAAATTTGCGTTGTCAAATGTTCTGGAGTCCAAGGGAAAAGAGAATACAATCCTGAAACAGTGGGTCAGCTCCCGTCAGAATTACAAAATGATAGATTTGAATTATTCATATAAAAATGCAAACTATCAAAGACAAAATAAAGACCAGAGGACCAGAGAGATTCTTGTTGTAAATTATTAGGAGGCAGCTGTGAGGATACAAAAGGACCAGATTTTTAACCTCATGGATACAAATGGAAGAAGAAATGATGTAATCAATGCCTTGCAGGAGAAAAATTTATGGGAGAGATAGTATAATCAGAACAGGGGGCAATATAAGCATGATAAAAATACTGTTTATCTGCACGGGCAACATTTGTCGCTCTCCAATGGCGGAATTCATTTTCAGAGATATGCTGAAAAAAAGAGGGCTTGACCATGAATTTTTCGTGGCTTCGGCGGCCACCAGCTCCGAGGAGATTTACCGGGGTGTGGGAAATCCTGTATATCCTCCGGCAAGGAAAATACTGGCGGCTCACGGCATTTCCTGCGAGGGTAAGAGGGCGGTACAGCTGAGAAGAAGCGATTATGAAAAATATGATTATCTGATCTGCATGGATCGGTATAATATGCAGAATGCCGGGATCATGCTGGGAGGGGATCCTCAGGGGAAGCTGCACAAGCTGATGGAGTTTGCACGGCAGCCGGTGGAGGAGAGCACGGTGGACTCCGGACATATCAGGCAGAGCGGAGAGGCAACGGATACCTGGCACAGCAGGAGGAAGGCCGTAAATGCTTCCTGGTACGCCAGCAGGACGCCGGATGTGGCGGATCCATGGTATACCGGGGATTTTGAAACGGCTTATGGGGATATTGTGAAGGGATGCGAGGGCTTTCTGGAATATCTGAAGGAGACCGGGCAAATACGGTAATAGAAATTCACTGCGGATTTGCCGCTTAAATCAGTCTCCCTCCTTTGGATAAATACACTCCACTCCGCATCTGTCCAGAAAGGAAAGCCAACGATCCTCCGGCTTTCGGTCCATGATGATGGTCTGCATGTCCTTCACATCGCAGAGCCGGGAGAAAGCAATCCGGTCAAATTTGGAGCTGTCCACGGCAAGGATGGAGCGGGCGGCGGAGTGCATCATAACCTGTTTGATCTGGGTGAACATCT
>JAJQID010000262.1 GCA_021199405.1 Lachnospiraceae bacterium | reverse complement strand
GCTTCAACCTGGGGCGTTTCTGGGAGATCGGTCCACAGAAGCGGCTTTACATCCCCGGACCGTTATTGAAAAGGGGAGAAAATCAGCTCATTCTCTTTGAGACGGAGGGGAAAGCGGCGGATTATATTTCATTGTGTGACGAGCCTGAGCTTGGGTGAGCCGGAATGCAAAAATTTTTGTTTTTTTAAAAAAAGATAGTGCATTTTTGAAAAAAGTGTGTTATAGTATCACTTGCATCGGGGTATGGCTCAGCTTGGCTAGAGCGCACGGCTGGGGGCCGTGAGGTCGCAGGTTCAAATCCTGTTACCCCGATTTTCCTTATAAAAAGGCGATTTTTGAGAACTGTCCTTGGTCAAAATTTGATTACTTTTTGATAATTTTGATTACCTTGATTACCTCAGGGGGAAAGGAGAAAGGGTTCTGGATTGCCGATCTGGGAAAAATTTATGATATTTTTTATATAGCCGCCATTGGACGGCTTTTTTCTTTGCCACACAATCGGGGAATAACAGAAGATGAAATTTGAGGACAAAATCAGATACCTTGTTGAACTTAGCAAACGGAGGGGAGAGGATCAGGCTGACATAGCGATGTTGTGTGACGTGTCCACTAAGACAGTCTACAACTGGGAAAACGGTCTGACACGCCCCCAGAGCAAAAAAGTCTACCAGGCACTGGCAGAGAGGTTTGGATGTTCTGCAGAATGGCTGGAAAATGATGACCTTGATTTCTCCGCAATAAAAGGTACTGCTCAGGGACAGGCCCGGAAGATTATTCAAATGACGGAAGAGCTGATGACAGGCGGCGGGCTTTCCGAAAAAGAGAAAATCAATTTCATCGACCAAATCATGCGGATTTATCTGAATACCTGAATACATAAAAATTTTTTTTGAAAAGGGTATTGACGCAAATTCCGCCGTATGGTATTTAGATAATGAAAACCGCCTTTCTATATAATAAAAAATAAAGGTTTTCGTTTCGTTTGTCTCAACGAAATAGAGAGAAAAGACCGTAGTTTCCCCCTTCGGTCTTTTTCTTTTGCCTGAGATGGAAAGGTGGGGGAAGTTTGACGGAAGGGTAGATATTTTGATATCTGAAAATTGTGGAAAAGCCTGAACTTCGGGGGCGTGGCGAGGTGGTGTCATTTTCTTTTGCTTATTGAGTAGAGAGAAATTTGACACCACTTTTTGCTGGACTGAGGGGAGTGGCGTGGAGTGTTGTTATTTATTGTGTAAAACAGGGTAATTTGCCGTTTTCCTGTTTCAGTGGGTATTTTATCGGCTGAAGGGAGAAAAGCCGAAATTACACTGATTTTTACTTGTAGTAATCAGAGTTCTGGGGAAGGGAAGTGCGTAGGTACTGGAACTGTGGACGGAAGAAATCTTTTGTTTTCCATCTGTATCCAGCGAATGCTGGGAATATAAGTTATCTGTTGTGCAAAACAGGGTAATTTGCCGCTTTTATGCTTCAATGGGTATTTTATCGGCCAAAGGGCAGAAAGCCGAAATCGCCTTGATTTTTGCTTGTAGTAATCAGAGTTTTGGAGGAAAGGAAAGACCGCCGGGACGTGGCGGTCTGGTGAATGAGAATTGACAAAATAAATCATATACTGTAGAATGTTGTCGGCACCACTAAGATGGTAGGCGGTTGACCTCCTTTGATACATAGAGAGGAGGTGAGTGCGAATGCTGACGATTGAGTTGTTTATCTCGATTATCGGGCTGTGCGCAACCTTTTTTGGTTTGGGCTATGCTCTGGGAATACAAAACGGAAGCAAAGCACAAAAATAACCGCCAAGGCTCCAACCACGCGGTTATTCTTGTAACTCGTTAATTTGGGTCAACCGTCTGCTTTACGGTGGCCGCCGGAAGGCACCTGTTCGCAGCAGGTGTCTTTCTTTAAAGTCAATATAACATATTTTGCTTAATGGTGCAATAAGAATTTGAAACTGTACTCTAAGTAACTGGGGTGGATTGTTACTTTTCCCCACCCCGTGAAAAGTAACTACAGTTTTATTTCAAAAGCTCATCCGTTGTGATCCCGAAAAATTCTGCAAGGATAACAACCTCGTAATCGGGGACAAAGCGGTTGCCCTGCTCTATTCTTAATATCGTCAGATCAGAAAATTCATATCCCAACAGCTGCAGCTTTTCCGCCAGTTCCTTTTGAGTCAGTCCGGCATTTTTTCTTAAGGTTCTGACTTTTTCTCCGATAATATTTTTTGACACACCATTCCAATATATTTTCATTGCACTACTTCCTTCTAAAGATGAAACTTTTTAGTTGATTTTAGAGAGAAACTGTGCTATCCTACTTCTAAAGATGAAGTTTTTGGAAAAATAATATTGAAATGACTTTATCAAAGAGAAGAAAGGCAGGATTTCCAAATGAAAAAGTTCAGGAATGTAATGGCAGCAGTAATGGCGGCGCTGATGGTAGTGGGGATGGGTTCCACGGTACTGGCAGCAACACAGAATGGAGATGTACTGGTTGATGATTCTGGAAATGTTGAGATCGTTATTTATGATACCACTACATCACAGGCAGTGGATTCTATAACCGTGTCCGCAGAAGAAGCATTCACACTGGAGTGGGCAGATGGATATGGAATTGCAGCGGGTTTAACCGAGGATTATGCGAACTCACTGATTCCAGAGGGATACGAACTTACATCTATCAACATATCAACAGCAGAAGATATGGCCTCATTTTCATCCTTGTATTCAGGAGTACAGTCAGGTGTTAGCTATGTGTGGCTAACTGGAGACAATGGCACATCAATATTTTACATGTTAGAAGTGCAGCCCGCAGACAGTTCTGACACAACAACGGACGCTACCACCACGACAACAACTACTACCACAACTACTACCACAACCACTGAGACAACACAGACAGTTGTGGAAGAGCCTGCTGATCAGAATGCGTACATCGAAGATGTGATCTATGAGATTGCCGTTGCTTCGGTTGACGGTACTGGTGTAGCAAAGATCGAAAATCTGACCACTCTGTCTATCGACATGATGAAGGCTCTCGAAGAGTACAATGTCGCCCTTGAAATGACTTTCATTTACAACGACACAGAATACACCCTCACCATTCCCGCCGGAGAAGCGATTGTCGATGAAGATATCCAGTGGTATGGCCCGATGTGGCTGTATGCTCATTATGGACAGGGTACTACAACAACAACTACCACGAGTGCCAGCACTTATACGGTAGTCAGTGGTGATACTCTCTCCCTGATTGCAGCGGAACATGACATGAGTCTTGCTGAACTGGCAGCGAAGAATCCGCAGATCACTAACATTAACCTGATTCTTCCCGGACAGGTGATCAATCTGTAAGAAGATACTGGGGTATTCCCCCAACTGAAAAACTGAATATGGAAACAGACGCCTTGGGCTTAAGAGTCCAAGGCATCATTTGAATATAATGAGCGCAAGCGAGAAGGGCGTGCTCGCACGTCCGGCGGCGCTGGATGTCCGGTGGACATCCGTTCAGCGCGGACCGTAGTGAAACGGAGACCGGCGAATTGGATCGTGACATATTTTGTCACGATATAAAGAGAATGAGTTGTTATTTCAATCCTTGTCAGGAATTGAGTCCCAGAAGGAGACAACACATGAAAAAGAAAATGATGGCAATGTTATTGGGTCACCATTTTCCAGTAACATGTCAACAATAGGCAATAACCCCCTCTTCGGAGGGGGATTTAATCAGTTGTCTTTTATTTATAAAGCTCTCTGTACTGCAAGGGTGTCACGCCCTTGCTTTTTTTAAATCTCCGGATAAAATATCCGCTGTCATTGTATCCGACCTGGTAGGCGATCTCCGTGACCGACAGCCGGGTGGAGGAGAGAAGATGACAGGCGCATTCTATCCGGTAATAGTTGATGTAATCAATGGGAGCTTTATGGATTACTGTTTTGAAATATTTGCAGAAATGGCTGACGGATAAGTTCGCAAGGCCCGCAAGCTGTTCCAGGCTTATATTTTCCATATAGTGATTTTCAATATATTACAGTAT
>JAJQID010000025.1 GCA_021199405.1 Lachnospiraceae bacterium | reverse complement strand
TTCAGCCCTCTTCTTTGGAATCTTCAGGGTTGCATTGCTGTTTATTTGTCAAGGTCCTCTCCGCTGTTTCTCAGCGGCAACTTGTTTACTTTAACACACTTTTGTTTCTTTGTCAATAACTTTTTTTATTTTTTTGACTTTTTCTAAGTGATGTTTTCATTCGAGACCGCTCTTGCGGAGTGCTTGCTTAATATACCAAATGTGTTAAAATTTGTCAACCACAAATTTTCTTTTTTTTGAATTTTTTGTTACTGTCGAATAGCAGCATTTTTCCCAGAATCACATCAGGTCAAACAGGCTGATCTGATTGCTCTCGGGAAGGTTCTTCAGAATGCCCAGCTCGCAGAGCTTGTCTGTAATGGTCTGGGATACCTTCGCACGTTCCCGGAAATCATCTTTACTCAGGAATTCTCCCTGTGAGGCTGCTACAGCTATGGACTCCGCCGCACCCTCTCCCAGTCCGGCGATACTGCTCAGGGCCGGCATGATTTTTCCGTCTATGATCTGGAAATTACGGGCATGAGCCTTGAAGATGTCGATGGGCAGGAATTCAAAGCCTCTGGCGTACATCTCCAGCACACTCTTCATATCTTTATAAGTATCCTCATCGGTTTTGGTCCATTTGTCCTTTCTGGCTTTCAGCTCCGCCATATTTCTGCGAAGCTTCTCTTTTCCCTGGCACATCAGCTCGTAAGAAAAGCCGGAAGCCCGAATGCTGAAATAAGCCGCGTAATAAGCCAGCGGATAATTGATTTTAAAGTAGCCGATCCTCCATGCCATCATCACGTAGGCCACCGCGTGAGCCTTGGGGAACATATATTTTATTTTTTTGCAGGACCAGATATACCAGTCAGGAACATTGTGCTCTGTCATCGTCTGTTCCATCTCCGGCTTCAGTCCCTTTCCCTTACGAACGCTCTCCATGATGGTGAAAGCCATGGAGCTCTCCACTCCCATACGGATCAGGTAGGTCATGATATCGTCTCTGGTACAGATGGCGGTACCGATGGTGGCCTTTCCTTCCAGAATCAGGGTCTGAGCGTTGCCCAGCCACACATCCGTGCCGTGACCCAGACCGGAAATCCGAATCAGGTCGGAAAACCGCTGGGGCTTCGTATCTCTGAGCATCTGAAACACAAATTCTGTGCCGAACTCCGGAATTCCCAGACTTCCCAGATCCGTGCCATCAATGTCCTCCGGAGAAATTCCCAGAGCGGAGGTATTCTGGAAGAGGCTCATGACCTGTTTGTCGTCCAGAGGCACCGTAGTGGGATCCACGCCGGTCAGATCCTGCAGCATGCGAATCATAGTCGGATCATCATGCCCCAGAATATCCAGCTTCAGCAGATTATGGTCAATAGAATGATAATCAAAATGAGTGGTAATAATATCCGTATTCATATCATTGGCCGGATGCTGCACCGGAGTAAAGGAGTTAATGTTTTCCCCCAGAGGCAGCACGATAATACCGCCCGGGTGCTGGCCCGTGGTGCGGCGAACTCCCGTACAGCCCATGCTGATCCTGTTGATTTCACAGCTTCTTTTGGTGATTCCCCTTTCCTCATAATAACGGCGCACATAGCCGTAGGCGGTCTTATCTGCCAGAGTTCCCACTGTCCCCGCCTTAAAGGTCTGACCCGCTCCGAAAATGACCTCTGTATATTTGTGAGCCTTGGACTGATATTCCCCGGAAAAATTCAGGTCAATATCCGGCTCCTTATCTCCCTTAAAGCCCAGGAAGGTCTCAAAGGGAATATCAAAACCATCCTTGGTCAGAGGCGCACCGCACACAGGACAGACCTTGTCCGGCATATCGCAGCCGCTGCTGCCCTCGCTTAAGGCCTGCTGTATTTCGGGGCCGTCAAACTCAGAATAATGGCAGCTTTTACAATAATAATGGGGCTGCAGAGGATTGACCTCAGTAATTCCTGCCATGGTTGCCACAAAGGAGGAGCCCACGGAGCCCCGGCTGCCCACCAGATAGCCGTCCTCATTGGACTTCCACACCAGCTTCTGGGCAATAATGTACATCACTGCGAAGCCGTTTTTAATAATGGAATTCAACTCCTTCTCCAGCCTGTTTTTCACAATATCCGGCAAATTCTCCCCGTACATTTCATGGGCCTTTGTGTAGCAGATTTCCGTCAGAGTCTTATCCGAATCCGGGATCACCGGCGGACACTTGTCCGGACGAACCGGGGAGATGTGCTCAATCCGGTCAGCGATTTTATTGGGATTGGTGATGACCACCTCTTTTGCCTTCTCGGCTCCAAGATACTCAAATTCTCCCAGCATCTCCTCCGTGGTGCGCAGATACAGGGGGGCCTGAGAATCTGCGTCCGCGAAGCCTTTCCCCGCCATAATAATCCGCCGATAGACCTCATCCTCCGGATCCAGGAAATGAACGTCGCAGGTGGCCACCACCGGTTTATTAAACTGCTCTCCCAGCTCCACGATCCGCCGGTTCAGATTTTTGATATCCTCCTCGGAATTTACATTGCGCACCTTTTCAGAATCAATCATGAAGGCGTTGTTTCCCAGAGGCTGTATTTCCAGATAATCATAGAAGGACACGATGTTGGCAATGTCCTCGTCGCTCTTTTCATCCAGAAGAGCTCTGTAAAGCTCGCCCGCCTCGCAGGCGCTGCCGATGATGATGCCCTCCCGCAGTTCATTCATCAGACTTCTGGGCACCTTGGGCACCCGGTTAAAATATTTCAGATGAGATTCACTGACCATGGTATACAGATTCACACGGCCAATGTCATTCTGCGCCAGCAGAATGATGTGGTAGGAGGGAAGCTTCGCAATGGCTTCCGTGCTGCCCCGCCCCATGGAGTTCAGCTGGATCAGTGTTTCTACTCCGCGCTCTTCGCACATTCCGATCATTTTCAGGAAAATCAGAGCTGTACATTCTGCGTCGTCCACCGCTCTGTGATGATGCTCCAGAGATACCTTCAGGGTCTTCGCCACCGCGTCCAGGGTATGCTTGCTCTGACCGGGCAGAAGAACCCGGGACATGGTCAGCGTATCCAGATAAGTATATTGAAAAGGATATCCCAGTCGTCTGCAGTTTTCACGGATAAAGCTGGTGTCAAAGCGGGCGTTGTGGGCCACCAGTCCGCAGCCCTCACAGAATTTCAAAAACCGGGGAAGCACCGCGTCAATCTCTTCCGCATTGCTGACCATATCGTCGGTGATGCTGGTCAGCTTCGTGATCTCAAAGGGAATAGGAGTCTTCGGATTGACAAATTCAGAAAATCTGTCAGCGATCTCCCCGTTTACTACCTTCACGGCGCCAATTTCAATAATACGATTTTTGACAGGAGAAAAGCCGGTGGTCTCAATGTCAAACACCACATAGCTGTCGCGCAGGGTGCCGGTCAGATTCTCCCCGGCGGCAATCTCCACGGTATCATCCACCAGATAGGCCTCGCAGCCATAAATCACCTTGAAGAAATTCTCTTTGTCAGGCTCGATTCCGGCCTCCTTGCAGCGGGCCTTCTCCGCCTTCCACAGATCCTCCCAGACATGGTTGGCCGTGGGAAAGGACTGCACCACGCCGTGATCGGTGATGGCTATGGCCCTGTATCCCCAGCTGTAAGCTCTTTTAATGATATCACTGACCTCAGAGACGCCGTCCATATCGCTCATTTTTGTATGGCAATGCAGCTCCACCCTTTTTTGGGGACTGTGATCCTCCCTTTTCACCGTAAAATCCGAAGATTTTCTGATACCCGCCACAGAGCCGATGGTCAGCTCTCTGTCAAAGCTGTCCATCATGGTCATACCTTTCAGCTTCAGAAAAGCGCCCACCTTTACATTGGCTGTCAGCTCCTCCACCTGATCCTTACGAACAAAAATCTTGATTGTGATGCTGTCCGTAAAGTCCGTCATAACAAAGGAAAGAATCACCCTCTCATTTCTGATTTCCCTCTGTTCCAGAGAGATCACCTTTCCCTGAATGATGACCTCTCCCATTTCACCAAGGATATCTTCCATTTTGATTACAGGACCGTCAAAATCCTTCCCATAGACCAGATCCGGAC